>CP119138.1:300000-515000 GCA_029166985.1 Alicyclobacillus fastidiosus
GTGTGTGCATCCGACTTTTTGCGCCTTTCCGAAGGGTTCTTTGAACAGCGGGTCACATACGATGAAGAGGCCCAACAACTGCTTGCCGAACCTGGCAGCCGCCAGGTCGTCGAAGCTTACCTGGCGCTCGCGTCGGTGGACGAAGCTTGGACGGCGGACGCCAGCCGCGCGCGGTTCAAACAGATTCAAAAGGAACAGGGCGTCAAGGGGCGTGCCTTGTTCATGCCGGTACGTGCGGCGATCACAGGCCAGGTCCACGGTCCCGACCTCCAAAAGACGATTGCACTGTTGCCAAAAGACTGGGTTCTTGACAGACTTGCCAGTGCACTTGAAAGCAGGTCATAATGTAAGCAGTCGTCGCAACGATTCAGTTCGCGTCTTGCGACTGGTATACGGCAGGAGGCCGATGTCAAACAGTCTGCAACAGAGAGCACCCACCTGGGCAACCGGGCTGTGAGTGGGTGTGCAGATTGCATCGGGGTGCGCCTGTCTGGCAATTCGGAAGGAACGGCTCTGAGCTCAGTAAAATCCGACGGTGAGCACCGTTATATGCGTAAAGTGGGCGTCTTTGTGGTAATCGACGCCAACCAGAGTGGAACCGCGGGCACACCGTCTCTGACAGAGGCGGTGTTTTTTTGATGGCGTGTTGCAACACTATCGAGATACAGAGAGGATGATTTGAAGTGGCAATCGTCTTGTACAACAGTATGTCGGGGAAAAAGGAGCAACTTGAGACGATCGAGCCTGGAAAGGTTCGGTTCTACGCGTGTGGTCCGACGGTGTACAACTACTTTCACCTCGGGAATGCGAGGATGTTCGTCGCGTTTGACACCATTCGCCGATATCTCGAGTACCGCGGATACGAGGTTCGCTATGTGCAGAATTTCACCGACGTCGACGACCGCATCATCCAGCGGGCAAACGAGTTGGGCATTCCGCCGCGCCAGTTGGCGCAGACGAACATCCAGGATTACTTCGCCGACGCACAGGCTCTGTTTATTCGCGAAGCGACTGTGCACCCTCGGGTGACGGAGTGCATTCCGGAGATCATTTCGTATATTGAGGATCTTATCGACAAAGGGCACGCCTACGAACGCGAGGGCAACGTCTATTTTGACACCTCGTCGTTCCCCGAGTACGGAAAGCTGTCCCATCAATCGCCCGAGGATATGCGCGCAGGGCACCGGATTGACGTTCAGGAAGAAAAGGACGATCCGACCGACTTTGCGCTGTGGAAAGCGACCAAACCAGGCGAGGAGTTCTGGGACAGCCCTTGGGGACCTGGTCGCCCTGGTTGGCACATCGAGTGCTCGGTCATGAACGCGCTCTACCTCGGTGAACAAATCGATATTCACGCAGGTGGTCGGGATCTGATCTTCCCTCACCACGAGAACGAGATCGCGCAGAGCGAAGCGCATTCCGGCCACACGTTTGCGCGCTACTGGCTTCACAACGGAACTTTGAACATCAATGGCGAGAAGATGTCCAAATCGACCGGGAATTTTGTCATGACGAGGGACTTATTGCAGCGTCAGGACCCTCGGACCATCCGGTTTTTCCTGCTGTCGGCGCACTACCGGCACCCGTTGAACTACACGGAAGAGGCACTACTGCAGGCGGAGCAGGGATTGTTGCGGATCGACCGCGCGATTCAAAACATCGACCACCGCGAGCAGGCTCTGAAGCAAATTGAACACGTCGTCGACGTGGCAGGGGGGTCGCTCCATCCTGACGTGGCGGCGGATATCGAGGCGGTTCGCGAATCGTTCACGGCGGCGATGGACGATGATTTTAACACCGCGGATGGCATCTCGGCGATTTTTGAAGGCGTTCGCCGCATCAACACGCGTTTGACGGAGACGGAAATCAAGGTGGCAGACCTGCAGGCGTATCGCAATGTGCTGGTAGAACTCCTTGGCACCCTTGGCATTCCCGAGAGACAAGTGAGCGCACTCGAAGAGGAAATCGCTCGGTTGATTCAGGAGCGCAACGATGCACGGGCGAATCGCGACTTCAACCGCGCTGACGAAATCCGCGATGAGCTCAAACACCGTGGCATCGTTCTCGAGGATACGCCGCAGGGCACTCGTTGGAGTTTCGAATCATGAATCAAGACTGGAAGGCTGAGGAGCTGTCCTCCCTGGGACTGGCGTTCATCGGCGACGCAATTTGGGAAGTCTATGCGAGAGGGCATTGCTTGAATCAAGGCATCCGGAAACCGCATGAGCTTCACAAGCAGTGCACGCATTATGTGAGCGCTACTGCCCAAGCTGAAGCGCTAAACGGCATCGCAGATTCGCTGACGGACGTGGAGGCGGCAGTGGTGCGGCGTGGGCGCAACGCGAAATCGGCGCATATTCGCAAGAATGTCGACGTCATTATCTATCGCCACAGTACCGGTTTTGAAGCGTTGATCGGCCATCTTCACGGCACAGGTCAACACCAGCGATTAGAGGAGATCACGAAACAAGCACTAGCGTATTTAGACGAGTTAGCAAAGGAGCCCCATTTATGAACGAGGGACGTAGGTCGAACGGCAGATCAAACAGGAATCAATTTTCGGGCGGCGATCGCACGACGCGTTTTCGCGCAGGCGAGCGGGGGCGTACGGGAAGGCAGCAGCAAGACGAACGCCGCGGCGGCAGAGGCCCATCCACAGGCTACAGCGCGCCTGAGTGGGATGGCTCGCGTCGAGAGGGTGGCCCACGCCGAGAGGATGGCCCACGTCGAGAGGATGGCCCACGTCGAGAGGATGGCCCACGTCGAGAGGATGGCCCACGTCGAGAGGATGGCCCGCGTCGAGAAGGTGGTCCGCGTCGAGAAGGTGGTCCGCGTCGAGAAGGTGGTCCGCGTCGAGAAGGTGGTCCGCGTCGAGAAGGTGGTCCGCGTCGAGAGGGTGGCCCACGTCGAGAGGGTGGTCCGCGTCGAGAGGGTGGCCCACGCCGAGAGGGTGGCCCACGTCGAGAAGGTGGCCCACGCCGAGAAGGTGGCCCACGTCGAGAAGGTGGCCCACGTCGAGAAGGTGGCCCACGTCGAGAAGGTGGTTCGCGTCGCGATTCGGCGCCGACGAAAGGAGCTCGCAAGGAGTGGCGGGAACGCCCTGACCGCGCTGCGGAGGAAGTGTACCTTCAGGAGGAGACCACGGAAGCCCAGTTGATCAAGGGTCGTCACCCCGTTGCAACAGCGCTCAGCGAGGGACGGCCTATCAACAAGGTCCTGATCGCTGAGGGAGCGGTCGAAGGCGGCTTTGAGCACATTGTGGCGCGGGCCAAAGAGCAGGGTGTCGTCGTCCAATTCGTCCCACGTGCGCGCCTCGACACCATCGCAGGGAATGCCCATCAAGGCGTCGCAGCTTACGTCGCGCCGTACAAGTACGCGGAGCTAGAGGATATCGTCGAGCGTGAAGTGGCGGGAGCGGGGCTGATTGTCGTGCTTGACGAAGTGACCGATCCGCACAACCTGGGCGCTATTATCCGCACCGCTGAAGCGGCAGGCGCACAAGGCGTAGTGATTGGCAAGCACCGGGCCTCGCCGTTGACGGAGACCGTAGCCAAGGCGGCCGCTGGTGCGCTTGAGTACCTCCCTGTCGCTCGCGTAGCAAACGTCGTTCAAGCGTTGGAGCAGCTCAAGGAAGCGGGGTACTGGGTGGTGGGTACCTCCGTGGAAGCAGACCATCGGATGGTCGACGTCGATTATACGCACAAGACCGTAGTCGTCATTGGCTCGGAGGGCGCTGGACTCCACCGCCTGGTCAGCGAACGATGCGACTTTCTCGTCAACATCCCGATCTTAGGACGAGTTCAAAGTCTGAACGCGTCGGTCGCGGCGGGGGTCATGCTGTATGAAGTCGTCCGCCAACGCACGTAAGCGTAAGGGGCAGCGCTGCCTGATCGTCGATGGCTACAACGTATTGGCGCGCAGGGCGGGGACGGGTCTCGCGAAAATTCCCGATTTGGAGTCGGCGCGGAGGGAACTCGAAGACCTGCTCTCCGAGTACCGCGCCGTCTACGATGAGGACGTCATCGTCGTCTATGACGCACATCACCGGCCAGGTCTTGGCGTGTCCGAAAGGCGCGCCGGGATCGACATCGTGTTTACGGATTCGGGTGAAACCGCCGATGCTCGCATCGAACACCTCGTCTACGACATTCGCGAAAACTACCGAAATATCACCGTCGCCACGTCGGACGCGGCAGAGCAACAGGTGTCATTTGGCGGTGGAGCGTTGCGCATATCTGCGCAGGAACTGCTGTTGCGCCTGGAATCGATGCAGAAGTTCATCCGCCACCAGACAGAAGGCCAGAAGGCGAAAACGCGCCCGACGCTCGCTGACACCGTTCGCGACGATATCGCAAAGGCACTAGAAAAATGGCGCCGGAAGTAGAATTTATGCGAAAACAATCATTGATAATCATAGATTACATAATGTATAATGGCGTCAACCATCAGGGCTCGGGGTGATAAGGTTTGTCGACACAGCCAACACAGTTGGACGCCGATTATTCGAACTACGAAAATCGAACAGACGAAGAGCTTGTCGAGGCAGTGCGAGACGGGGATACCGATGCACTCGAGTTCCTCATTCACAAGTATCGAAACTTTGTTCGGGCGAAAGCGAGATCGTATTTTTTGATCGGGGCCGACCGTGAGGATATCGTCCAGGAGGGCATGATTGGACTGTACAAGTCAATTCGTGACTTCCGCGGCGACAAGCTCTCCTCGTTTAAAGCGTTTGCCGAATTGTGCATCACCAGGCAAATTATTACCGCCATCAAGACGGCGACTCGCCAGAAACACATTCCGCTGAACTCCTATGTTTCACTGGACAAGCCCATCTATGACGAAGATTCCGATAGGACGTTACTCGACGTCATCTGTACGGTCCGCGTATCAGATCCAGAAGAGCTAGTTATACATCAGGAAGAATTTGACGATATTGAAGGTAAGATGTCTGAGTTGTTGAGCGATCTAGAGCGCAAGGTCTTAATGCTCTACCTCGACGGAAGATCCTACCAGGAAATAGCCGTCGACTTGGCTCGTCACGTGAAGTCTATCGATAACGCGTTGCAACGCGTGAAACGGAAACTTGAGAAATACTTGACTTTCCGTAACGTGATATGCTAATGTAACTCAGGTATGTGAGTCCCCTTCTAGGGGGTTCTTCTGTTTTTGCGTCATATTTTGTTCGTTGTCGTTGAATAAGCGTGGTTCAGAACATCCTCGGTCATTATGAGCGGATGATGTTCGGACAACCGCTTGTAGGGGAGGTGCCCTGAGTGCGCGAAATCGTTACGCTGGCATGCACAGAGTGCAAACAACGGAATTACACCAGCAACAAGAACAAGAAAAATGATCCGGACCGGATCGAACTCAAGAAATATTGCCCAACGTGCAACTCGCATACGACGCACCGCGAAACCCGCTAAGTCGGAGTCGGCATCAAAGGAGTAATCCGGTATGGCAAAGGCAAACGAATCGTTGGTTGAAGCAAAGGCGCGCAAGCGCTCAGGTTTTTTTGCTTTCTTTGCGGAATCGTGGAGGGAACTCCGTCGAGTGCGCTGGCCGAAACGCCGCGAAATCGTGTTGTATACGGCCGCTTCGTTGGTCTTGTGCGTCATTCTCGGGTTGTTAATTTGGGGCTTCGACATTGGTGTGTCTCGGTTGTTGACCTTCATCGGTGTAGTTTAAGGACTGAGCTTTGGGGGTGTCCGGGCCGCGTTGCCCGTGTTATGGAAAACCTCGAAAAACATTGGTATGTCATTCATACGTATTCGGGCTACGAGAACAAGGTTAAGAGTAACTTGGAAAGTCGCGTTCAGTCCATGGGGATGGAAGATCGCATTTATAATGTGATGGTTCCAACGGAAGATGAACTCGAGCTGAAAAACGGGAAGAAGCGCGTTGTACAGCGTAAGGTGTTCCCAGGATACGTGCTGGTCGAAATGGCGATGACGGATGACTCCTGGTATGTTGTTCGCAACACTCCGGGTGTGACGGGCTTCGTCGGTTCGACGGGAGCTGGTTCCAAGCCGGTTCCACTGCTTCCTCACGAAGTGCAGGCTATCCTGAAGTCCATGGATGCGAACGAGCCGAAGAGCAACATCACTTACGATGTTGGCGAGGTAGTGCGACTTGTCGAAGGTCCGTTTGCGGATATGGTTGGCACGGTTGAAGAGGTTCATCCGGAACACCAAAAGTTGAAAGTGCTTGTTTCGATGTTTGGTCGTGAGACGCCACTCGAGGTGGAGTACCAACAGGTTGAACGCCTGTCCTGACACTGGCAGTATGTTGAGTGGCGGTTTATCTGCCCTCACTTCTGTGATTCGCGTTTGCGAATCTGATAGATGCGTGGAAAGGTCACTTTTCACGATGCGTCCCGTGGGAGGGCACATACCCGATTACCACATTATGAGCGAAGGAGGTGGGCGTGTTGCCAAAGAAGATTGTTAAGGTTGTGAAGTTGCAAATCGCAGCCGGAAAAGCAACACCTGCTCCGCCGGTAGGTCCTGCGCTTGGTCAAGCGCAGGTTGGTAACATCATGGGGTTCTGTAAAGAGTTCAATGCTCGCACCGCAGATCAGGTTGGCCTGATCATCCCGGTCGTGCTTTACGTTTACGAAGACCGTTCGTACACGTTTGACCTCAAAACTCCGCCGGCTGCTGTCTTGTTGAAGAAGGCTGCAGGCATCGAGTCTGGTTCCGCAGAGCCGAACCGCAACAAGGTTGCTACGGTGAAGCGCGACAAGGTTCGTGAAATTGCCGAACAGAAGATGGCAGACCTGAATGCAGCAAGTGTTGAAGCAGCGATGCGCATGGTCGAAGGGACCGCGCGTAGCATGGGAATCCTTATTCAGGACTAACCCCGCGGAGAAATCGTGGGAGGTTGTCAAACCGTAGACCACATGGAGGTGAAACAATGGCTCGCAAATCTAAACGTGCTCAAGAGGCTGCAAAGCTGGTTGATCGCGAAAAGCTGTATGATGTGCAAGAGGCTCTCGGTCTTGTGAAACAAGCCGCGAAGGCGAAGTTTGACGAAACTGTTGAGATTGCTGTTCGTTTGGGCGTTGACCCGAAGAAACAGGATCAACAAGTTCGTGGTGCCGTCGTCCTGCCGCATGGAACAGGTAAAACTGCGCGCGTCCTTGTTTTCGCCAAGGGCGAAAAGGCGAAGGAAGCGCAAGAAGCAGGAGCCGACTTTGTTGGCGACGACGATTTGATTCAAAAGATTTCCCAGGGTTGGTTCGACTTTGACGTCGTTGTTGCAACCCCGGATATGATGGGCGCTGTTGGCCGCTTGGGTCGTACGCTCGGTCCTAAGGGCTTGATGCCAAATCCGAAGACGGGTACCGTCACGTTTGACGTAGCTCGCGCGGTGCAGGAGATCAAAGCCGGTAAGATCGAGTACCGTCTCGATAAAGCTGGGATTATTCACTGCCCGATTGGCAAGGTGTCGTTCGAAGTCGACCAATTGGTTGGCAACTTCCGCACTTTGTTGGATGCACTGCAAAAGGCGAAGCCGTCCGGCGCGAAGGGTCAATACGTTCGCACGGTCACGGTTACGTCGACGATGGGCCCTGGTGTCCGCGTCAATGCACAACGCGTAGCAGCAGCGGCTGAGTAATCTCCCTGCACGTTAGACGTGTGTGCAGACTTTCAAAATTGAAAAGTTGACCGTAGACAGTAGGTCCCACGGGGTTTGGTTTGCGCACAATGAGTGCCACCGCGCCAAGGGTTAAAGTTGCCTCCCGAGGTCGTATGCAGCCTGTCCTTTGGCATGCGTGCGTGCGCCTCGGTCTGTCGAGGCGCTTTTTCATGTGCTCGATTCTTGCAAGGAGGTGGATGGATTGGCAGTACGTCCAGAAAAGGAACAACTCGTTAAAGAGATCGCAGAGCGCCTAGAGCGCAGTAAGAGCGTCGTGCTCGCAGACTACCGCGGTTTGAACGTCGCGGAAGACACGGAGCTCCGTTCGAAACTCCGCGAGGCGGGCGTCGAGTACGAAGTATTGAAAAATACGATGACGAGCCGTGCCGCTGCGCAGATCAACTTTGCTGACCTCGATCAGTACCTCGCTGGCCCGACAGCTGTAGCTTTCGGCTACGACGACGCTGTAACGGCCGCTAAGGTCCTGTACGATTTCTCGCGTGATCACAAAGCCCTCGAATTGAAGGGTGGTATCATCGAGGGTCGCGTCGTATCTGGTGAGGAAGTCGCCAGCATCGCGAAGTTGCCATCTCGCGAAGGCTTGCTTTCGATGTTGCTTAGCGTTCTTCAAGCGCCTATGCGCAACTTGGCATACTCGTTGCAACAGGTTGCTGACCAAAAAGGTGACGGTGCAGAAGCGCCGGCCGCGGAATAAACGAATTTATGTACCAGGGCTTGGTCTCTGGAATTTAGGGAGGTTATTTGGTTGACGACTCAAGAAATCTTAGAAGCCGTAAAAAACATGACGGTTCTCGAATTGAACGACTTGGTAAAGGCAATTGAAGAGGAATTTGGTGTAACTGCTGCAGCTCCAGTAGCTATCGCAGGTGCAGGTGCAGCTGACGGCGGCGCTGCAGAGCAAACCGAGTTCGACGTGATCTTGACCAGCGCTGGTTCTTCCAAGATCGGCGTCATCAAGGTTGTTCGTGAAATCACGGGTCTTGGCTTGAAAGAAGCTAAGGAACTCGTCGATAACGCTCCGAAGGCGATCAAGGAGAAGATCTCCAAGGAAGACGCTGAGGGCATGAAGGCTAAGCTCGAAGAGGCTGGCGCTTCCATCGAAATTAAGTAAGTTCGTTCGCCGAGAAGGGTGCTCCGTAGGGGTACCCTTCTTGCGCGTTGTTACCGTCCACTGTGGGAGGTGCGCATTTGACTGAGCATTATTACTCCGAGAAGCCGCAGGTAGAGAGTCAACTGAGGACGATTGAAGTCGACGTGCGCGGCGTTCATCTGAAGTTGACGACCGACAACGGCGTGTTTTCCAAGGGGGGGCTCGACGATGCGACGCGACGTCTCCTGGAGACAGTCGAACTCGATGCTTCTGAACAGGTTGTCGATCTCGGTGCTGGTTACGGCGTGGTCACTGCGGTGCTAGGCACTGTCTTTCCGAACACGAGGTGGACGCTCATCGATATCAATGGACGAGCCCTCGACCTGGCGAGGCGGAACACTGCGTCGTTCGCGCATCGCTGTACCTACGTTCAGAGCGATGGAATTCCTGACGGCGTCGCATCCACGTTCGACGATGTCGTGCTCAATCCGCCCATTCGAGCCGGCAAAACGGTCGTTTATCGACTGTTTTCCGATGCGCATCGTGTGCTCGTTCCCGGTGGTCGACTGTGGATTGTCATTCAGAAAAAACATGGTGCCCCGACGGCCCTCGAAGAGTTGCAGCGAACATTCGACAGGGTCGACACGGTCTATAAGAAGTCTGGATACTTTATCTTTCGGGCTGTAAAGGGTCAGAACTAGGGCGTGCGAATTGGGTGGATCGAAAAGACGGGCGAATAGATGTTGACTTAACATTTTGCTTGTGATAACCTTATCCAATGCAAACTGTGATGATTGGACGGATGCTCACCTCTTATATGAATAAAGTTCATCGTTTTTGGAAATAGGTGAATATTAGTCAACTCTATTTGCTAAATGTGGTTGGATGTGGCCTCATTTTCTTTTTGTCTTTAGAGCCTCTTTGAAATTGCATCGTCCACAAATCCGCTTGAGGGGTGACGGTTTTGCAGGGACACATGGTCAAGTACGGATGGGCTGAACGCCGCACATTTTCGCGCATCCGTGAAGTCCTCGAATTACCCAATCTGATTGAAATCCAGCAAAAATCTTACGAGTGGTTCCTGCGTGAGGGATTGCGTGAAATGTTTACGGACATTTCTCCGATTCAGGACTTTACTGGGAACTTGGTACTTGAGTTCATCGACTACAGTCTTGGTGAACCGAAGTACGATGTCGAAGAGTCGAAAGAGCGCGACGTGACATATGCGGCTCCGCTGCGCGTGAAAGTTCGACTGTTGAACAAGGAAACTGGTGAGGTAAAAGAGCAGGAGGTCTTCCTGGGGGATTTTCCTCTGATGACCGATACCGGCACTTTTGTCATCAATGGCGCCGAACGCGTTATTGTCAGCCAGTTGGTTCGTTCACCTAGTGTCTATTATAGCAGTAAGATCGACAAAAATGGCAAACGAACATTCGCTGCGACGGTCATTCCGAACCGTGGTGCGTGGCTCGAGTTTGAGACGGATGCCAAGGATGTCGTCTACGTCCGGATCGACCGCACGCGGAAGTTGCCGATTACGGTGCTTTTGCGCGCGTTGGGATTGTCTTCGGACGCAGAGATCACTCAACTCATCGGCGAAGACGACTATCTTCAAAACACGTTGGACAAAGACACGACAGATTCCACGGAACGCGCACTGGTTGAGATCTACGAGCGCCTGCGCCCTGGTGAGCCGCCGACGGTGGAAAATGCTCGTGCGCTCTTGGCTTCTCGTTTCTTTGATCCAAAGCGTTACGATTTAGCGAATGTCGGGCGTTACAAAATCAATAAAAAGTTGCACATCAAGAATCGGTTGTTGAATCAGCGCCTCGCTGAGACGCTGGTGGATGCCGATACGGGTGAAATCATAGCGGAGGCTGGTGCGATCATCGACCGCCGGGTCCTCGATCGCTTGATCCCGCATCTCGAAGGCAACGTCGGTCGCTTCTCTGTTCGCGCTACGCGCGATCTGCTGGAAGACGACAACGTGCCGCTTCAAATGGTGAAGATCTTCAGCCCGTCTGAGGATGGACGAGTGTTGAACGTGATCAGCAACGGAGTTGTATCGACGGACATTAAGTACATCACGCCGTCTGATATCTTGGCTGCTGTGTCTTACTTCTTCAACTTGCTTCGTGGAGTCGGGACGACAGACGATATTGACCACCTCGGCAATCGTCGTCTCCGTTCGGTCGGCGAGCTGTTGCAGAATCAGTTCCGCATCGGTTTGTCTCGGATGGAGCGCGTTGTGCGCGAACGGATGTCGATTCAGGATGCGAGTGCCATTACGCCGCAGGCCCTGATCAACATTCGCCCGGTCATCGCCGCGATCAAGGAATTTTTCGGTTCCAGTCAGCTGTCGCAGTTTATGGATCAAACCAACCCGCTGGCTGAACTCACGCACAAGCGCCGCTTGTCTGCGCTTGGCCCGGGCGGTCTCACACGCGAACGCGCTGGCTTTGAGGTCCGCGACGTGCACTATTCGCACTATGGTCGGATGTGTCCGATCGAGACGCCTGAAGGTCCGAACATCGGGTTGATCAACTCCTTGTCGACCTTCGCACGGATCAACGCGTATGGCTTTATCGAGACGCCATATCGCCGTGTTGACCCTGAAACGGGCGTCGTGACGGACAAGATCGACTATCTGACCGCCGACGAGGAAGAAAACTACGTCGTCGCTCAGGCGAACGAGCCGTTGACCGAAGACGGCAAACTCGCTTCGGAGGAGATCATCGTCCGCCGTCGTGAGGACGTTATCGCAGTGTCGAGGGACCGGATCGACTATATGGACGTCTCGCCTAAGCAGGTTGTATCTGTCGCAACGGCACTCATTCCGTTCTTGGAGAACGACGACGCCAACCGCGCTTTGATGGGTGCGAACATGCAACGTCAGGCTGTCCCGCTGCTCGTGACGGACTCTCCGTACGTGGGAACGGGTATTGAGCACCAGGCTGCGAAGGATTCCGGCGTCTGTGTCGTCTCTCGCCACAGCGGTATCGTGGAGCGAGTGACGGCGAAAGAGGTGTGGATCCGCCAGGAGGCGGAACTGAATGGACAAACCGTCCGAGGCGATCTCGCCAAGTACCGTTTGATCAAGTTCACGCGCTCCAACCAGAACACCTGTGTGAACCAGCGCCCAATCGTGCGCGAAGGTCAGCGCGTCAAGGTCGGCGACATCCTCGCTGACGGCCCAGCCACCCAGAACGGTGAGTTGGCACTTGGTCGCAACGTCCTCGTCGCGTTTATGACGTGGGAAGGCTACAACTACGAGGATGCAATCCTCTTGTCTGAAAAGATGGTGAAAGAGGACGTCTACACGTCCATTCACATCGAGGAATACGAGTTAGAAGCTCGTGATACCAAGCTTGGTCCTGAAGAAATCACGCGGGACATCCCGAACGTCGGCGAGGATGCGCTAAAGAACCTCGACGAGCGGGGTATCATCCGCATCGGCGCGGAGATTCGCACCGGCGATATCCTCGTGGGCAAGGTCACGCCAAAGGGTGTCACGGAACTGACCGCCGAGGAGCGCTTGTTACACGCGATTTTCGGTGAAAAGGCCCGAGAGGTACGGGATACGTCCCTGCGCGTACCGCATGGTGGCGCTGGCATCGTCGTCGACGTCAAGGTCTTCACTCGCGAGAACGGAGACGAGTTGCCGGCTGGCGTCAATCAGTTGGTGCGCGTCTACATCGCACAGAAGAGGAAGATCTCCGAGGGCGATAAGATGGCTGGACGCCACGGAAACAAGGGTGTCGTCGCACGCATCTTGCCTGAGGAAGACATGCCGTTCCTCGAGGATGGAACGCCGGTTCAGATCGTCTTGAATCCGCTCGGCGTGCCGTCTCGTATGAATATCGGGCAGGTTTTGGAGACGCACCTGGGCATGGCTGCTCGTGCGCTCGGCATGAAGATGGCGACGCCGGTATTTGATGGCGCGCATCCTGAAGATGTGTTTAGCACTTTGGAAGAAGCCGGCCTCCCTGCGGACGGTAAACACGTGCTTTACGACGGCCGCAGCGGTGAACCGTTTGAGAACCGAGTGACGGTTGGATTCGTCTACATGTTGAAACTGCACCACCTGGTCGACGACAAGATTCACGCTCGCTCGACTGGTCCTTACTCGCTCGTCACGCAACAGCCGCTCGGCGGTAAAGCGCAGTTCGGTGGACAGCGTTTCGGCGAGATGGAAGTTTGGGCTCTCGAGGCATACGGCGCCGCCTACACGCTGCAAGAGATCTTGACCGTGAAGTCGGATGACGTCGTGGGTCGCGTGAAGACGTATGAAGCTATCGTCAAAGGCGAGAATGTCCCAGAACCAGGCGTTCCGGAGTCGTTTAAGGTCCTCATCAAGGAACTGCAGAGCCTCGGTATGGATGTGAAGATCCTGTCGGGCGACGAGCAGGAGATCGAGATGAAGGAAAGCGACGACGAGGACGAGGGTTCGGAGAAGCTCAACTTGAATCTCGAATACAACGAAGTCGGCGACTGATAACCCACACCACGCGCTAGGATTGGAGGGTGCACGATTTGCTAGACGTGAACAACTTCGAGTTCATGAAAATCGGGCTGGCATCACCAGAAAAGATTCGGTCTTGGTCTCATGGTGAAGTGAAGAAGCCGGAGACCATCAACTACCGTACGTTACGCCCTGAAAAAGAGGGGCTGTTCTGCGAGAAGATCTTCGGTCCCACGAGGGACTGGGAGTGTCATTGTGGGAAGTACAAGCGCATCCGCTATAAGGGTGTCGTCTGTGACCGCTGTGGCGTTGAAGTGACGCGTGCCAAGGTTCGCCGCGAACGGATGGGCCACATTGAATTGGCCGCCCCGGTATCACACATTTGGTATTTCAAGGGGATTCCAAGCCGCATGGGCTTGGTCCTCGACATGTCGCCGCGCGCGCTCGAAGAAGTCATTTACTTCGCGTCGTATGTCGTGACGGACCCTGGCGATACGCCACTTGAAAAGAAGCAACTGCTCAGTGAGAAGGAGTACCGCTCGTATCGTGAGAAATACGGCTACGCCTTTCAGGCTGGCATGGGTGCGGAAGCCATTCGGTCGTTGCTGCAGGAGATCGACCTAGATCGCGAAGTCGATTTCCTTCGTGAGGAACTTCGTTCCGCCCAAGGCCAACGCCGGAACCGCGCGATTAAGCGGCTGGAAGTCGTCGAAGCATTTCGTGCTTCCGGCAACCGTCCATCGTGGATGATCCTCGAGGCACTTCCGGTCATTCCTCCGGATTTGCGCCCGATGGTTCAGTTGGATGGTGGACGTTTTGCGACGTCCGACTTGAACGATCTGTATCGCCGAGTTATCAACCGAAATAACCGCTTGAAGCGGCTGCTCGATCTGGGCGCACCGGATATCATCGTGCAGAACGAGAAGCGCATGCTCCAAGAGGCGGTGGACGCCCTCATCGACAACGGCCGTCGCGGACGCCCTGTGACGGGACCTGGCAACCGACCGCTAAAGAGTTTGTCGCACATGCTGAAAGGCAAGCAGGGTCGTTTCCGCCAGAACCTGTTGGGTAAACGCGTCGACTACTCAGGCCGCTCAGTCATCGTCGTGGGGCCGGAATTGCGGATGTACCAGTGTGGTCTTCCGAAGGAAATGGCGTTGGAGCTGTTCAAGCCGTTTGTCATGAAGGAACTGGTTTCTCGCGGTCTCGCTCACAACATCAAGAGTGCCAAGCGCAAAGTCGAGCGCGTGTCGCCAGAGGTTTGGGACGTCGTGGAGGACGTCATCAAGCAGCACCCGGTGTTGCTCAACCGCGCACCGACGCTTCACCGTCTAGGCATTCAGGCGTTCGAGCCGACGCTCGTCGAGGGCCGTGCCATCAAGTTGCACCCGCTCGTGTGTACAGCGTACAACGCTGACTTCGACGGCGACCAGATGGCCGTTCACGTTCCGCTGTCAGCGGAGGCGCAAGCGGAGGCGCGTCTGCTCATGTTGGCAGCGCACAACATCTTGAACCCGAAGGACGGCAAGCCTGTTGTCACGCCGACGCAGGATATGGTCCTCGGCCCGTACTACCTCACCATTGAGCGCGAGGGAGCACCTGGCGAGGGCAGCATCTTCTCGTCGATGGCCGAAGTGGAGTACGCTCGTCATAACGGACTCGTGACGCTGCAATCGCGGATCATCGTCCCGGCGAAAGTGTTGGAGAAGACCAGCCTGACGGAGGCGCAGCAGAACGCACTGTTGATCACGACGCCGGGCAAACTGATTTTCAACAGTATTTTCCCAGCAGATTTCCCGTACCTGAACTCTGCTGCGAAGCAGAACCTGTTGACGGGTGCACCGGATGAGACGTTCATCTTCGACAAGGGGACCAACCCGAGGGAAGCCCTCGAGCGCCGGGCTATTCCTAAGGCCGTGATCAAAAAGGACCTGGGGAATATCCTCGGCGAATGTTTCCGCCGCTATGGCACGACGATGACCGCGGAGATTCTCGATCGGGTCAAACGGCTCGGGTTCAATTACTCGACTCGTGCAGGTATCACCATCGCCGTCAGCGATATCGTGGTCCCAGATGAGAAGCATCGCATCATCGAAGAGGCAGAGGCAAAGGAACACAAGCTGAAACAACAGTACCGCCGCGGTTTGATCACCGAGGAAGAACAGTACATCACGTTCAGCCAAATCTGGTCGGAGGCGAAGGAGAACATCTCCACAACCTTGATGGAGAGCATGAACGAGTTCAACCCGATCTATATGATGGCGACCTCTGGTGCGCGCGGTAGTAACTCTCAGATTACGCAGCTTGCGGGTATGCGGGGCCTCATGGCCAATCCGTCCGGTGAAATTATTCAGTTGGCGATTAAGTCGAACTTCCGTGAAGGCCTGAGTGTCTTGGAGTACTTCATCTCCACGCACGGTGCCCGCAAAGGGTTGGCAGATACGGCGCTTCGTACCGCCGACTCGGGGTATCTCACACGCCGACTCGTCGACGTTGCGCAAGATACCATCGTTCGCGAATTCGACTGTGGGACGGACAAAGGGCTTCGTGTTGTCGAGATCCGCGATGGCCGCGAGGTGATCGAGGAGATCGGAGATCGACTGGAGGGACGCATTGCGTTCCAAGACATTTACCATCCAGAAACGGGTGAGTTGATTGTCGCGAAGAACCAGTTGATCGACGAGGAAGCGACCGATACCATCGTCAAGTCTGGGTTAAAAGAAGTTTATATTCGTTCCGTCCTCACTTGTCGGACGCGCCACGGCGTCTGCATTCAGTGTTATGGGCGCAACCTCGCAACCGGGAAGATGGTCGAAATCGGTGAGGCTGTCGGTATTATTGCTGCACAGTCCATTGGTGAACCAGGTACCCAGTTGACGATGCGTACATTCCACACTGGCGGTGTGGCAGGTGACGACATCACGCAAGGTCTGCCGCGTATTCAGGAGCTGTTCGAGGCTCGGAATCCGAAAGGCCAGGCGGTGATCTCTGAGTTCGAAGGCACCATCTCCGACATCCGCGAAGGCAAGGATAAGCGCGAGATCGAGCTTCAGGGTGAGAGCGAAACGAAGATCTACCAAATTCCATATGGTTCTAGAATTCGCGTAACCGTCGGGCAAAGTCTCGAGGCGGGCGAAGAGCTGACGGAAGGCTCGGTAGATCCGAAGGAAATGCTGCGCGTTAAAGGACTTCAAGGCGTTCAGAACTACCTGCTTCGCGAAGTGCAGCGCGTCTATCGCCTACAGGGCGTGGACATCAACGACAAGCACGTCGAAGTGATGGTTCGTCAGATGTTGCGCAAGGTGCGCATTCTGGACGCGGGCGATACCGAACTCCTTCCGGGTACGTATGTCGATCTCTTCGACTACGAAGCCGCGAACAAAGTCGCGCTGTTGTCGGGGCGGGAACCGGCCGTGGCACGTCCTGCGCTGCTCGGTATCACGAAGGCGTCGCTTGAAACGGACTCCTTCCTGTCGGCTGCATCCTTCCAAGAGACCACGCGTGTCTTGACGGAGGCAGCTATTAAAGGAAAAGTTGACCGCTTGCTCGGACTCAAGGAGAACGTTATTATAGGTAAGTTGATTCCAGCAGGTACTGGGATGTCTCGCTATCGCCAAATTGGCATGGCGGGCGAGGAGGACGCTTCTAGCGAAGGTTCCTCGGATGTGGTACATGATGGAGAAGATGCATTAGAAGCTGAGCCAGCACACACGGTTGAATAAACTATCTGTGGTTTTGGGCTGTCAACCCGAGAAATGGAGTTGACAGCCCAGAAACCTCGGTGATAGAATTCCGTAGTGTGCGTCAGCGCGGTGTTTTCCGTTGGGGGAGGCTCGTGCGGTGTCACTTGACGACATACGCCAAGCGAGGAAAAAGACCATAGGCACGAACCAGACGTTAAAGGTGCTCAAACAGTCTGCTGAGCAGATCGTGCGGCTCTATGTAGCGCGCGATGCCGAAGCTCGCGTCATCGACCCGGTTGTCCAGTTGGCGACGAAGCAACGCGTCCCGATTGAATGGGTGGACACGATGCGGACACTCGGTAAAGCTTGTGGGATTGAAGTTGGTGCGGCTACGGCAAGCATCATCTCAGAGTGATGCTGGTCTAGTTTGGTGTGTTGTCTTTGGTGTTTTGTTTGCTCATCGATGAATCACCAGGCTCTGTGGGCTTGGTGGTGACCTGTCCAACAGGTTTGATTGCAATGAGGGGAGGTGCAGTTATGCCGACGATTAACCAATTAGTTCGCAAAGGTCGCAAGGACATCTTGAAGAAGTCCACGGCACCGGCGCTGCAAAAGGGGTACAACAGCCACATCAAGTCTTTGACGGATCTTCCGTCGCCACAAAAACGTGGTGTGTGCACGCGTGTTGGTACGATGACCCCGAAGAAGCCGAACTCGGCTCTTCGTAAATACGCCCGTGTGCGTTTGACCAATACAATCGAAGTGACCGCGTACATCCCAGGGATTGGACACAACCTCCAAGAGCACTCTGTCGTGCTCGTTCGTGGTGGTCGTGTAAAGGACCTTCCGGGTGTTCGTTATCACATCGTTCGTGGTGCTTTGGACACCGCAGGCGTGAAGGATCGCATGCAGGGCCGTTCGAAGTATGGTGCAAAGCGTCCGAAGGCGAAGTAAACTTCGTGCTGACGGTACTAGATAACTCGTTGAAGTTACCGAAACTAGGAAGGAGGGTGTTCCGTGCCGCGTAAAGGACCTGTTCCAAAGCGTGATGTACTGCCGGATCCGATTTACGGGAACAAGCTTGTTAGTCGCCTCATCAACAAGGTGATGCTGGACGGGAAGAAAGGTGTCTCGCAGCGTATTGTCTACGGTGCGTTTGACATGATTCGCGAGCGTTCTGGCAAAGATCCGATGGAAGTATTTGAAACGGCTATGCGCAACATCATGCCGGTGCTGGAAGTCAAGGCTCGCCGTGTAGGTGGATCTAACTACCAGGTGCCGATTGAAGTTCGCAACGACCGCCGCGTGACGTTGGGCCTGCGCTGGTTGGTCAACTATTCTCGCCTCCGTGGTGAAAAGACCATGGAAGAGAAGTTGGCGAACGAGTTGCTCGACGCAGCGAACAATACGGGTGGTGCTGTTCGCAAACGCGAAGACACACACCGTATGGCCGAGGCCAACAAGGCTTTCGCTCACTACCGCTGGTAGGATTGATTTTCTAACTTGGAAGGAGGCGGCGAGATGGCACGCGAATTTCCGCTCGAGCGTACGCGCAACATCGGCATCATTGCTCACATTGATGCCGGTAAGACGACGACCACCGAGCGCATTCTGTTCTACACCGGCCGTGTGCACAAGATCGGTGAAGTTCACGATGGTGCAGCGACCATGGACTGGATGGTCCAAGAACAAGAGCGTGGTATCACCATCACGTCCGCTGCTACGACCGCTCAATGGAAAGAACACCGCATCAACATCATCGATACGCCGGGACACGTCGACTTCACCGTTGAAGTCGAACGTTCCTTGCGCGTGCTCGATGGCGCTTGTGCGGTCTTCGACGCCAAGGGCGGCGTTGAGCCACAGTCGGAGACGGTGTGGCGTCAGGCGGACAAGTACCATGTTCCTCGCATTGCCTACGTCAACAAGATGGACATCATCGGCGCGGACTTCCTGTCTTGTGTCGAACAGATGAAGACTCGACTTGGAGCGAAGGCTGTTCCAATTCAGTTGCCAATTGGTGCAGAGGATGAATTCCGCGGCATCATTGACCTTGTTGAAATGAAGGCCCTCATTTACGCTGACGATCTCGGCACGCATTCTGAGGATGCAGAAATTCCTGCTGACATGAAAGAGTTGGCGGAACAAAAGCGCACAGAGCTCGTCGAGGCAGTCGCTGAAGTAGATGAAGAGTTGATGATGAAGTACCTGGAGGGTGAAGAGATCACCATTCCAGAGATCAAGGCTGCTCTTCGCAAGGGTACCGTCACAGTTCAGCTGTTCCCGGTGCTTTGCGGATCATCCTACCGAAACAAGGGTGTCCAGCCCATGTTGGATGCTGTCGTCGAGTACCTTCCGGCACCGATTGACGTTCCAGCCATCAAGGGCGTTACTCCAGAAGGTGAAGAAATTGAACGTCATTCGTCTGACGAAGAGCCGTTCTCTGCACTCGCCTTCAAAATCATGACCGACCCGTTTGTTGGTAAGTTGGCCTTCTTCCGTGTTTACTCCGGTATTCTGGAGAGCGGATCGTATGTGCTGAACTCCACCAAGGGCAAGCGGGAGCGCATTGGTCGCATCCTGCAGATGCACGCCAACCACCGCGAGGAGATCTCGCAGGTGTACTCTGGTGACATCGCAGCTGCAGTTGGTTTGAAGGACACCACGACGGGCGACACGCTTTGCGATGAAAAGAGCGTAGTGCTGCTTGAGTCGATGGAGTTCCCGGATCCGGTTATCTCGGTATCGATTGAGCCGAAGACGAAGGCCGACCAGGACAAGATGGGCATCGCCCTCTCGAAACTGGCGGAAGAGGATCCGACCTTCAAAACATACACAGACCAGGAAACCGGTCAGACCATCATTCAAGGTATGGGCGAGTTGCACTTGGAGGTCATTGTCGACCGCATGCAACGCGAATTCAAAGTGGATTGCAACGTAGGTATGCCGCAGGTTGCCTATCGTGAAACCATTACGAAGCGCGTTGACCAAGAAGGCAAGTTCGTTCGCCAGTCTGGTGGCCGTGGTCAGTATGGTCACGTCAAAGTCATCTTCGAACCGCTGGAACGCGGCGAAGGATTTGTCTTTGAAAACAAGGTCGTCGGTGGTGCGATTCCGAAGGAATACATCCCGGCCGTCGAAGAAGGTATTCACGAAGCGCTGCGGAGCGGCGTCATCGCTGGCTATCCGCTCGTCGACGTGAAAGCGACCCTGTACGACGGTTCCTATCACGACGTCGACTCGTCTGAAATGGCGTTTAAGATTGCTGGTTCGATGGCGCTTAAGGCTGGTGCACAAAAAGGTAGCCCGGTCCTGCTCGAACCAGTCATGAAGGTTGAAGTCACCGTTCCTGAAGAATACATGGGGGACATCCTTGGTGACATCAACTCTCGCCGCGGTCGCGTAGAAGGCATGGATTCGCGTAACAACGCGAGCATCGTGCGTGGCTTTGTCCCATTGTCGGAGATGTTCGGTTATACGACATCACTTCGTTCCCGCACACAAGGTCGCGGTACGTTCGCAATGGAATTGGCTGCGTATGAAGAAGTGCCGAAGAGCGTTGCTGAAGCAATCATTAAGAAGAGCAAAGGCGAATAAGGAGTGAAGTTTCGTGGCAAAGGCAAAATTTGATCGTAGCAAACCGCACGTTAACATTGGTACCATCGGCCACGTCGACCATGGTAAAACCACGTTGACAGCTGCTATCACGAGCGTACAAGCTTCCAAGGGTAAGGCACAAGCGCAGAAGTATGACGAGATCGACAAGGCTCCAGAAGAACGCGAACGCGGTATTACCATCAACACCGCTCACGTTGAGTACGAGACCGACAACCGTCACTACGCGCACGTTGACTGCCCAGGACACGCTGACTATGTCAAGAACATGATCACCGGTGCTGCTCAGATGGACGGCGGTATTCTCGTCGTATCCGCTGCTGACGGCCCGATGCCACAAACGCGTGAGCACATCCTTCTGTCCCGCCAGGTCGGCGTACCTTACTTGGTTGTCTTCCTGAACAAGTGCGACATGGTTGACGATGAAGAGCTTCTCGAACTCGTCGAGATGGAAGTTCGCGAACTCCTCAGCGAGTACGAATTCCCTGGTGACGACATTCCGGTTATCCGCGGTTCCGCTCTGAAAGCACTCGAAGGCGACGCAGGTTACATCGCGAAGATCGAAGAGTTGATGGAAGCTGTAGACAGCTACATCCCAACGCCAGAGCGTGACACGAGCAAGCCATTCCTCATGCCAGTCGAGGACGTGTTCACCATCACCGGTCGCGGTACGGTTGCTACCGGTCGTGTAGAACGTGGCGCACTGAAGGTTGGCGACGAAGTTGAAATCGTCGGCTTGCACGAAGAAAGCCGCAAGACGGTTGCAACGGGTATCGAGATGTTCCGCAAGCTCCTCGACTCCGCAGAAGCTGGTGACAACATCGGCGCACTTCTCCGTGGCGTTGAGCGCAAGGATATCGAACGCGGTCAGGTTGTCTGCAAACCAGGCAGCATCAACCCACACACGCAGTTCTCTGCAGAAGTTTACGTTTTGACGAAAGAAGAAGGCGGACGCCACACCCCGTTCTTTAACGGCTATCGTCCACAATTCTACTTCCGTACAACTGACGTAACGGGCGTCGTTACGCTTCCAGAAGGAACCGAAATGGTTATGCCTGGCGACAACGTCGCTATCAAGGTAGAACTTATCGCTCCTATCGCAGTTGAGGAAGGTACTCGCTTCTCCATCCGCGAAGGTGGACGTACGGTCGGCGCTGGCGTCGTCTCGTCTATCACGAAGTAAGAAACGTTATTTCTTCTTCGAGAAGAACGAAATCCGGGACAGGGAAACCTGCCCCGGATTTTTTTAAAGCTTTTTCTTGTCAAAGGGCGAAAGGTCTAGTATAATACCGCATGTTGGTCTCTTATTGCGATGAAGCGGAAGGTTGCCTATGTGTCCGATGCCATATGGGATACCGATGGGGGAATTTCCGTGGAGTATGTCCAACTAAATGGGCGATAAAGGAGGGAAAACATATGGCTAAGCAAAAGATTCGTATTCGACTCAAAGCGTATGACCATCAGATTCTTGATCAATCGGCAGAGCGTATTGTCGAAACGGCAAAGCGGTCGGGAGCTAAGGTTTCTGGTCCGATTCCATTGCCGACGGAACGCGAAGTTTACACGATTCTTCGCGCGCCTCACAAGTACAAGGACTCTCGTGAGCAATTTGAAATGCGTACGCATAAGCGTTTGATTGACATTAACAATCCGACGCCGCAAACGGTCGATTCGCTCATGCGTTTGGACTTGCCGTCGGGTGTTGACATCGAAATTAAGCTATAAGCTTGGGAATGATACACGTGGTGCCGTTGCGTCAAACGGCCCTAGGGAGGTGCACACATGAAAGGGATTCTCGGTCGTAAACTCGGTATGACTCAGGTCTTCACGGAAGAAGGTCAAGTTGTACCGGTGACTGTGATTGAGGCAGGTCCGTGCGTCGTACTCCAAAAGCGTGAACTAGCGGTTGACGGGTACGAAGCGATTCAGGTCGGTTTCGCGGACCAAAAGGCGAATCGCGCTACGAAGGCGGAGAAGGGCCACGCTGAGAAGGCTGGTACGGCTCCAAAGCGCTTTGTGCGCGAATTTCGTGGTGTAGATATGGCTGTGTATGAGGTTGGCCAACAGTTGAAGGCTGACGTATTTGCAGCTGGTGAGGCGGTTGACGTCATCGGTGTGTCGAAGGGTAAGGGCTATGCTGGTCCAATCAAGCGGCACAACCAACATCGTGGACCGATGTCTCACGGTTCAAAGTACCATCGTGGCGTAGGTTCTTTGGGTGCAGTTGCTCCGAACCGCACGTTTAAAGGTCAAACGATGGCTGGTCGCATGGGCGGCGAACGGGTAACCGTTCAAAATCTTGAAGTGGTCAAGGTTGATACGGACAAGAACATCTTGCTTGTCAAAGGTTCGGTTCCAGGTCCGAAAAATTCGTACGTAACTGTACGTTCAGCGGTTAAAGTTAGCGAATAAGGCGGTTTGAAAGGAGGCAGAAGTGATGCCGACGGTTGCAGTTTATAACACAGCGGGTGAGCAGGTTTCGGAGATTCAGCTGAATGATAAGCTCTTTGGCGCTCCAATCCGCTCCGATTTGATGCACCAAGTCGTGCTGCAATACCTTGCGGCGCGCCGTGCAGGTACACACAAGGTTAAGAATCGCTCTGAGGTTGCTGGCGGTGGCCGTAAGCCATGGCGCCAGAAGGGAACGGGTCGTGCACGTCAGGGTAGCACGCGTTCACCACAGTGGAAGGGCGGCGGTGTAGTCTTTGGACCAACACCTCGTTCCTATGCGTTCTCAGTGCCGAAGAAAGTTCGTCGTCTTGCACTTTACAGCGCCTTGTCTTCGAAGGTCGCCGATGGAAAGGTCATCGTTCTCGATGGGCTGAACATTGAACAACCGAAGACGAAAGACATGGTGGCTATCCTCAATAATTTGAACCTGAAAAAGGCTCTTATTCTGGATGGCGAGAAGAAACAACCAGCTTATCTGTCCACCCGTAACATTGAGGGTGTCAAGTACATGGATGCCAATGGCGTCAACGTGTATGAACTTCTCCGTCACGAGCACCTCGTATTGACGAAGGATGCTGTGGCGAAGGTTGAGGAGGTATTCGCCTAATGGATCCGCGGGACCTCATTAAACGCCCTGTCATCACGGAACGTTCCAGTGAGTTGATGGAAGAGAACAAGTACGTATTCGAGGTTGACCCTCGTGCGAATAAGGTTGAGATCCGCAAGGCCATCGAGAAACTGTTCGACGTGAAAGTGGAACAGGTGCACACGATGAACCAAACGGGTAAGCAAAAGCGCGTTGGCCGTCACGTTGGACGCACGTCCGACCGCAAAAAAGCCATTGTCAAACTTGCAGCTGACTCGAAGCAGATCGACTTTTTCGGCGAGGCGTAAGTGTATCGGAATCTAGGATTTATTGAACGAGGGAGGTTGTCAGTGTGGCTGTGAAGAAGTATCGCCCGACATCGCCGGGCCGCCGCTTCATGTCTGTCTCTGCTTTCGACGAGATCACGACAGACACGCCTGAAAAGTCCCTGCTTGCGCCACTGAAGAACCGTGCTGGCCGCAACCACCAGGGCAAAATTACCGTTCGTCACCACGGCGGCGGACACAAGCGTCAATATCGCATTATCGACTTTAAGCGCAACAAGGATGGGATTCCGGCAAAGGTCGCGACCGTCGAGTACGATCCAAACCGCTCTGCTCGCATTGCGCTCTTGCACTATGCGGATGGCGAGAAGCGTTATATCATCGCTCCTCATGGTTTGAAAGTCGGTGACGTGATTCATTCTGGTACTGATGTGGACATCCGCGTTGGCAACACGTTGCCACTGGCGAATATCCCAGTCGGTACGGTGGTTCACAACATCGAGTTGAAGCCTGGCAAAGGTGGACAAATCGCTCGTGCCGCTGGTGCTTCTGCACAATTGATGGCGCGCGAAGGTGTCTACGCTACGCTTCGCCTGTCCTCTGGTGAAGTTCGCCGCGTGCGCATCGAGTGCCGTGCAACGGTCGGTCAAGTAGGTAACCTTGATCACGAGAACATCAACATTGGTAAAGCGGGTCGCAGCCGTTGGATGCGCCGTCGTCCGACTGTCCGCGGTTCCGTCATGAACCCTGTGGATCACCCGCATGGTGGTGGCGAAGGGCGTGCGCCAATTGGCCGCAAGTCTCCTATGTCGCCTTGGGGCAAGCCAACGTTGGGTAAAAAGACGCGTAAGAAGAACCACCCGACGGATAAGTACATCGTTCGTCGCCGTACGAAGTAATCGGATAGATACGGCTTAGGAAGGGAGGCACACGACATTGACTCGTAGCTTAAAGAAGGGTCCGTTTTGTGACGATCACCTGATGAAGAAGGTTGAATCTCAAAACGCCGCTGGTGATAAGAAGGTCATCAAGACCTGGTCTCGCCGTTCGACCATCTTCCCGCAGTTCGTAGGTCACACGTTCGCGGTGCACGACGGCCGCAAACACGTGCCGGTATACGTGAGCGAGGATATGGTTGGGCACAAGCTCGGCGAATTCGTTCCAACTCGCACGTTCAAAGGACACGCCGGAGATGAGAAGTCATCCCGTTCTCGGTAATTGGACTTTAGTAGGTAAGGAGGTTTGATGCATGGAAGCCACGCAAACCCGCGCAGTTGCTAAGTATATCCGTATTGCACCTCGCAAGATGCGCCTGGTCGTCGATCTCGTTCGGGGCAAAGATACGAACGAGGCTCTGGCGATTCTCAAGTTCACACCGCGCGCTGGATCGCCGGTGATTGAGAAGGTGCTGAAGTCTGCCATCGCAAACGCGGAGAACAACCACAACATGGACGCCGGTCGGTTGTTCGTAAAGGAAATCTATGTGGATGAGGGTCCAACCCTGAAACGTTTCCACCCACGCGCACAAGGTCGCGCATTTAGTATCTTCAAACGTACCAGCCACGTCACCGTTGTGGTCGCTGAAAAGAAGGAGGGATAATGCGGCATGGGTCAAAAGGTTAACCCCGTTGGTCTACGAATCGGAATCATTCGCGACTGGGAAGCGAAATGGTTTGCGAATAAGAAAGATTACCAGGACCTCTTGCACGAGGACCTTAAAATTCGGAACTACGTTGCTCGTCGTTTAAAGGATGCGTCCGTCGCATCAGTCGACATCGAGCGTGCAGCCAACCGTATCAATGTGACGGTGCACACCGCGAAGCCAGGTATGGTCATCGGTAAGGGCGGTTCAGAGGTGGATGCGCTCCGCAACAACCTGAACAACCTGACCGGCAAGCGCGTCCACATTTCCATTTCGGAAATCAAGACGCCGGACCTCTCTGCAAAGCTCGTCGGCGAGAACATCGCACAACAGCTCGAGCGCCGCGTTTCGTTCCGTCGTGCTTTGAAACAAGCGATTCAACGTTCGATGCGCGCTGGTGCAAAGGGTGTTCGCGTACAGGTCTCTGGACGTTTGGGCGGTGCGGAAATCGCTCGGACCGAAGGTTATTCGGAAGGCACGGTTCCGCTTCACACACTGCGTGCTGACATCGACTACGCGTTGTCGGAAGCGCACACGACCTATGGTCGAATTGGTGTAAAGGTTTGGGTCTACCGCGGTGAAATTCTCCCGCAGCGCACGAAGGCTGCTTCGGAGCAACCGCAGGACGCTGTCGAAGGAGGTAAGTAACCCATGTTGATGCCGAAACGCGTCAAGCACAGAAAAGAGTTCCGCGGGCGGATGAAGGGTCAATCCAAGGGCGGTAACGAGATCGCGTTCGGTCAGTACGGTTTGCAAGCGCTGGAACCAGCGTGGATTACCAACCGTCAGATCGAGGCGGCTCGTATCGCTATGACACGCTATATGCGTCGTGGCGGTAAAGTATGGATCAAGATCTTCCCGAGCAAGCCAGTCACCCAAAAACCTGCGGAAACCCGCATGGGTAGTGGTAAAGGTTCGCCGGAGAAGTGGGTTGCAGTCGTTAAGCCAGGCCGTGTGATGTTCGAGATCGCCGGCGTTAGTGAAGAAATTGCGCGCGAAGCGATGCGTCTTGCGGCGAACAAACTGCCGATTAAGACGAAGTTCATCGTTCGCGACGAAGTGGGTGGTGACGCAAATGAAGGCAACTGAGTTGCGCGGTTTGAGCAGTGAAGAACTCGTGAGCCGCGTTGATCAGCTCAAGGATGAGCTGTTCAATCTCCGCTTCCAACTCGCGACAGGGCAATTGGAAAACCCAATGCGCATTCGTCAAGTGCGTAAAGATATCGCGCGTGTTAAGACGGTTTTGCGTCAGCGCGAGCTCGGCATTAGCTAACTCTAGGAAGGAGGCCCTATCGTGGAACGCAACGAACGCAAGGAACGCATCGGCAAAGTTGTGGGCGACAAGATGAACAAGACGATTGTCGTCGCGGTTGAAGAGAACGTGAAACACCGTCTCTACAGCAAGACGATCCGTCGCACCACCAAGTTCAAGGCGCACGACGAGAACAACGAAGCAAAAATCGGCGATGTTGTGCGTATCATGGAGACCCGTCCGCTGAGCAAAGACAAGCGGTGGCGTTTGGTCGAGATTATCGAGAAGGCAGTTATCATCTGACGATTGCTTAAGAGAAGGGAGGATGCCGCATGATTCAACCACAAACGCGTCTGGTCGTCGCTGACAACTCCGGGGCTAAGGAAATTATGTGCTTCCGTGTTTTGGGCGGATCGAACCGTAAAACGGCTAACATCGGTGATATCATCGTCGCGTCCGTCAAGAGTGCAACACCCGGTGGCGTTGTCAAGAAGGGCGACGTCGTGAAGGCGGTCATCGTTCGGAGTAAGCGCGGCTACCGTCGCAACGACGGTTCGCATATCCGGTTTGACGAAAATGCAGCAGTGATCATCCGTGAAGATAAGAGCCCACGTGGTACGCGTATCTTTGGACCCGTTGCTCGTGAGCTCCGCGACCGTGACTTCATGAAGATCATCTCGCTCGCACCAGAAGTGCTGTAATACCAAGATTCTGCTCATGCGGGAGGTGTCAAGTTTGGCTAAGATGCGTGTCAAGGCTGGCGATAAGGTTGTCGTCATCGCTGGTAAGGACAAGAAGAAGTCGGGGCGCATTCTTCAGGTATTCCCGAAGGAAGGCCGCGTCATCGTTGAGGGCGTGAACGTCGTGAAGCGCCACACCAAGCCGAATGCGGGTAACCCAGACGGCGGTATCATCGAGAAGGAAGCACCGATCCACGTTTCGAACGTCGCGATTGCAGACCCAAAGACGGGCGCTGCGACGCGAGTCGGGTTTAAAGTGGTCGAGGATGGCAAGAAAGTACGTTATGCGAAAAAGTCTGGCGAAACATTGGACTAAAGTAGCCAGGTGAAGGGAGGTTACACGATTGGCTCGTTTGTATGATTCGTATCGCAGTGAAGTCGTACCGGCGCTCATGAATCAGTTCTCTTACAAGAACGTGATGCAGGTGCCGAAGGTTGAGAAAGTCGTCATCAACTTGGGTCTTGGTGAGGCGACGCAGAACCCAAAGGTCATCGACAGTGCTGTTGGTGACTTGACGCTCATCACCGGTCAAAAGCCGGTTGTGACGCGCGCCAAGAAATCCATCGCGGGTTTCCGTTTGCGTGAGGGTATGGCAATTGGAGCGAAGGTGACCTTGCGCGGTGAGCGCATGTATCACTTCCTCGACAAGTTGATGAACGTCGCTCTTCCGCGCGTTCGTGACTTCCGTGGTGTTTCGGAACGCGCGTTTGACGGTCGTGGGAACTACACCCTCGGTCTTCGTGAACAGCTGATTTTCCCTGAAATCGACTACGATCAAGTCGATAAGGTTCGTGGTATGGAAGTCGTCGTCGTCACGACGGCAAAGACAGACGAAGAAGCGCGTGCGTTGCTCAAAGAGCTCGGCATGCCGTTCCGGAAGTCGTAAATCTAAATTTAGGAGGTAGAGACCGTGGCCAAAAAGTCCATGATTGTGAAAGCACAGCGTCAGCCTAAGTACAGCACGCGTGCCTATACACGTTGCCGCGTCTGCGGACGTCCACACTCGGTGCTCCGCAAGTTCGGTATCTGCCGTATCTGCTTCCGTGAGCTGGCATACAAGGGTCAGCTGCCGGGCGTTAAGAAAGCTAGCTGGTAAGTTCTTCGGGAAGGAGGGCATTGAATTATGATTATTTCCGATCCGATTGCGGATATGTTGACGCGGATTCGCAACGCGAACCAAGTGCGTCACGAGAAAGTGGAAATTCCGGGATCGAACATCAAGCGGTCTATCGCTGAAATCCTCAAGAACGAGGGCTATGTGCGCGATACGGAGTTTGTCGACGACAATCAGCAAGGCGTGATTCGCCTGTTCCTGAAGTACGGTAAAGGTCAGGAACGCGTCATCACAGGTTTGAAGCGCATCAGTAAGCCAGGCCTGCGCGTGTATGTCAACCATGACAACATTCCGCGCGTTCTCGGCGGTCTCGGCGTTGCGATTCTGTCGACCTCGAAGGGTATTTTGACGGACCGCGAAGCTCGCCAACAAGGTATTGGCGGCGAAGTGCTCTGCTACATTTGGTAATTCCGCACGATTGGAGGTGTAAGTATGTCCCGTACAGGACGTAAACCGATTCCGGTTCCATCTGGTGTCGAAGTGAAATTGGACGGAGTGCACATCAGCGTGAAGGGCCCAAAAGGCCAGCTTGACCGCGATTTGCATCCGGATATGAACATCGTGATCGAAGGCTCTGAGATCCGCGTAGAGCGCCCAAGCGACGAAAAGAAGCACAAGGCGCTGCACGGGACCACTCGCAGCGTGGTCGCGAACATGGTCGAAGGTGTGACGAACGGCTTTGTCAAGAACCTTGACCTGGTTGGCGTCGGCTATCGTGCCAACAAGGCTGGTTCGAAAGTGACGCTGTCGCTCGGTTTCTCCCACCCGGTAGAGTTGCCGGCCGTGGATGGCATCGAAGTTGAGGTTCCTGCGCAGACGAAATTGATCGTGCGCGGTATCGATAAGGAGCTTGTCGGCTCCTATGCAGCGAAGGTACGTGAGCTTCGTCCACCTGAACCGTATAAAGGCAAAGGTATTCGTTACGAAGGCGAGAGCGTTCGTCGTAAGGTCGGTAAGACTGGTAAGAAGTAATCTAAGGACAACGTGAAAGGAGTGAACACGCTTGATTACAAAGGCAAATCGCAACGTAGCGCGTAAACGCCGGCATGTACGTGTGCGTGCACGTGTATCCGGAACCGCTGAGCGTCCGCGTTTGAATGTGTTTCGCTCAAACAAGCATATCTACGCTCAACTGATCGACGATGTGAGCGGCGCAACATTGACCAGCGCATCGACTTCGGAAAAGGGTTTGGACGTAAACGGCGGGAATGTGGAGGCTGCTCGTCAAATCGGGACAGTCATCGCACAACGTGCCATTGAAAAGGGCTATAAGAGCATCGTATTCGATCGCGGCGGTTACTTGTACCACGGTCGTATCAAAGCACTGGCTGATGCTGCTCGCGAGGCAGGTCTCGAATTCTAATTAAGAGAGGAAGGTGTTCACGTGCGCATTGATCCAAATCAACTCGAATTGTCCGAACGCGTAGTATCCGTCAATCGTGTTGCGAAGGTCGTGAAAGGCGGTCGCCGTTTCTCGTTCTCCGCACTCGTGGTCGTAGGTGACCAGAACGGTTACGTCGGCGCTGGTATGGGTAAAGCTCAGGAGGTTCCTGATGCTATCCGCAAGGCGATCGACGACGCGAAGAAGAACTTGATTCATGTACCGATGAAGCGGACCTCCATTCCGCACGAGTCGCTCGGTCGTTTCGGTGCTGGTCGCGTTCTCATCAAGCCAGCTCCACAAGGTAGCGGCGTCATCGCTGGTGGCCCGGCACGCGCAGTGCTCGAGCTCGCCGGCATCAAGGACATCGTCACCAAGTCTCTGGGTTCCACGAACCCAATCAACATGGTTCACGCAACATTGGACGCGTTGGCTCAACTGAAACGCGCCGATGAAGTCGCTCGTCTACGCGGTAAGAGCGTAGAGGAAATTCTTGGTTAAGGAGGCGCCCACATGGCTAAAACATTGGCGATCACGCTGAAAAAGAGCCCCGTCGGCCGCCCCGAAAATCAACGAAAGACCGCGGTGGCACTCGGGCTGACGAAATTGCACCAAACCGTTGTTCGCACGGATACTCCAGTCATTCGCGGAATGATCAATCGCATTTCGCACCTGGTTGAAGTGGTAGAGCAAGAGGCGTAATTCACTCAAAAAGGAGGTGTCTTAGGATGCAGTTACACGAACTGAAAGCACAACCGGGTTCCCGTCACTCGAAGAAGCGCGTCGGTCGTGGATCGAGTTCCGGCATGGGTAAGACTTCTACCCGCGGTCACAAAGGCCAATGGGCTCGTTCCGGCGGCGGTGTACGCATCGGATTCGAGGGTGGTCAAACCCCATTGTTCCGTCGTTTGCCAAAGCGCGGTTTTAACAACAAGCGCTTTGCTAAGGTGTACGCGACAGTCAACGTCGCTGCACTCGCAGACTTCGAAGCTGGTACGGTGGTCACGCCGGAGCTGTTGCTTGAACAGCGCATCATCCGCGAACCTCTCGACGGTTTGAAGGTTCTTGGCACTGGTGACTTGCAAGTGAAGCTCACGGTCAAAGCTCACGCGTTTTCCACAGCTGCTGCGGCGAAAATTGAGGCAGCTGGCGGCACCGTTGAGGTGATTTAACGTGTGGAATGCCACTCTGAATTTGTGGCGCATGAAACATCTTCGCAATCGGATTTTGTTTACTTTGATGGTGATTGCCGTGTATCGGATTGGTTCATACATTCCGGTACCCGGCATGAACGTCGGTGCTCTAAATTCCGGGCAGGGTGACAACGCGTTGTTCAACCTGCTGAATATGTTCTCCGGTGGTGCGTTCTACCGGTTTTCTATATTTGCGATGAGTGTCACGCCGTACATTACGGCGTCGATTATCGTTCAGTTGTTGCAGTCCGGCGTCGTTCCTCGGTTCGAGGAGTGGCAGAAGGAAGGCGAATCTGGACGACAGCGATTAACACAGATTACGCGATATCTGACGGTCGGCCTAGGATTGGTTCAAGCCGCCGGATTCACGTACATGTTTCATCGGAGCGGCTTATTGTTGCCTGGTGCGGATGATTGGTGGTCGTACGTCGTCATTGTATTGACGCTGGCGACGGGTGATACGCTATTGATGTGGTTTGGTGAGATGATCACGGAAAAGGGTGTCGGAAACGGCATATCCATCATCATTTTCGTCGGCATCTTGGCACGGTTTTCGAGCGTGGGTCAAGACGTCTATACGAAGTGGTTCATGGGGCAGTCCGGACATCTATTCCTGAGCATTTTGAAGGTCACGCTTCTCCTTGCTGGGATCATCGTGATCTTCGTGCTCATCGTCTGTATTCAACAGGCGGAACGGAAAATCCCCATTCAGTACGCGAAGCGGGTCGTAGGGCGGACGGTCTACAGCGGACAGCAGTCGTATATCCCGATCAAGGTTATCGCGGCTGGTGTCATCCCCGTCATCTTTGCGGTTTCGCTCCTGATCTTGCCTTACACCATTGCAACTTACTTTCAAACACATGCGTGGGCAGCGTTTGTCCTGCGTTACCTAAGTCCGAACACGAGCTGGTACATGGTGCTGGAAGTGCTGCTCATCATCGCCTTTTCGTTCTTCTACACGCATGTGCAAATCAATCCGCAGCAACTGGCGGAACAATTGCAAAAGCATGCTGGGTTTATCCCTGGTGTGCGGCCCGGATACGATACGGAACTGTACATTGTCAAGGTCATCAATCGCGTGACGACATTCGGTTCTGTGTTCCTGGGGCTTATCGCAGTGTTGCCATACGTCTTGCTGCAGAGCATCGGGTTGACTTCCGCTGTTTCGATCACGGGCACCTCGTTCATCATCATCGTGGGTGTCGCGTTGCAGACGATGCAGCAGATGGAAGGACAGCTTTTGCAGCGGCAATACAAAGGGTTCATTCGATAAGAAGTGTGAAATTAAGGGGGAGCTCAGGTGCAAGTTATACTCGTTGGCCTTCCCGGTGCAGGGAAGGGCACCCAAGCCGAGCGCATTACCGCGTCATTCGGCATCCCGCATATTTCGACCGGAGACATGTTCCGGCGCGCGGTCGCCTCTGGTACGGAACTAGGCAATCAGCTTAAGTCCTTTCTCGATAGTGGTCGGCTGGTGCCAGACGAAATCACCATCGAAGTAGTGCGCGAGCGGTTCAAGGCAGAGGATGCACAGCGTGGCTTTCTATTGGATGGATTCCCGAGGACGTTGGAGCAGGCGAATGCCCTCGACGCGATGTTAGATGAATTGCAGCGCCCCATCGATGCGGTGCTGTACATCCATGTGAATGAAGATGTGCTCTTGGCACGCCTCACCGGCCGGCGTATTTGCAAGGAGTGCGGGGCTACGTACCACACGGTCTTCCAACCGCCCAAGCAGGAGGGAATCTGCGATCGTTGTGGAGGGGAACTCTACCAGCGGGCAGACGATACGGCGGAGGCCGTGAAGACTCGACTCGAGCAGTATCAGCAAACGGCCCCTCTGATTGACTACTACCGCGAGCGCGGCCTACTGTACCAAATCGAAGGCGAGCGGCCGATCGACGAAGTGTACAGAGACGTATCGCGGGTCCTGCAGTCTATTGAGAGGTGACTCTGCATTGGTGAAAAGTCCTCGTGAGTTGCCGGCTGTCGGCACCTTGGTCGAAGTTGTACAGGGCAGAGACACAGGGCTCGTCGCAGTGGTGGTTGGACATGTGGAACAAAAGTTTCTTCTCATCGCGGACGGTTCCGTTCGCCGGGCTGATAAGCCGAAAAAGAAGAATCCAGCCCATGTTCGCAAGCTCGCGTATGTTGCAGAGGACGTAGCTGAAAAGCTCCGATTGGATGGGCGCGTCAACAATGCACAGTTGCGATATGCGGTCCGCAAGTTTGTAGAAGAGCGCTTGTTGGCAGTACAAGACAGCGCAGAAGGAGGCGCGTTTCGTGGCTAAGGACGATGTGATTGAAGTCGAAGGCAAGGTCATTGAGCCGTTGCCGAATGCAATGTTCCGTGTGGAACTTGAGAACGGCCACAAGATTTTGGCGCACGTGTCCGGTAAGATCCGGATGCACTACATCAAAATCTTACCTGGAGACCGGGTCACGGTGGAACTTTCCCCTTATGATTTAAGTCGTGGAAGGATTACCTACCGTTACAAGTGACAATAGACTGGTATTCCACTTCAATATGCGGTATGATACCGCAAGTGAGGAGGGTTCTAGATGAAAGTACGGCCTTCTGTCAAGCCGATTTGCGAGAAGTGTAAAGTCATTCGTCGCAAAGGCAACGTGATGGTCATCTGTGAAAACCCGAAACACAAGCAACGCCAAGGTTGAGCAGAGGTTTCTCTCATCGAGGTACTACCACGTTCACAGCGCGGCTGATTCCCGAGAGGTGACGTCCGAAAGCGCGGGTTTCTCGCGGTTTCGTGATGCCCTCTATATGGGACTGTAAACGTGTTTCTATAGATTTCATGAAACTCTGGAGGTGGACAGACAGCATGGCTCGTATTGCCGGCGTCGATTTGCCACGCGATAAGCGTGTGGAAGTCGGCTTGACGTATATCTATGGCATCGGTCGTACGACGTCGAATCAGATCCTGGCCGAGACCGGAATTGATCCGAACCGTCGTGTCAACGAATTGACTGAAGAAGAAGTAGTGCGTCTTCGTGACGAGATCGAAAAGAACCACAAAGTAGAAGGCGACTTGCGTCGTGAGATCGCCATGAATATTAAGCGTCTGACTGAGATTGGTTGCTTCCGCGGCATTCGTCACCGTCGTGGTCTGCCAGTTCGCGGTCAACGTACGAAGACCAATGCGCGCACGCGTAAGGGTCCTCGCCGTACAGTAGCAGGTAAGAAGAAGTAATTAGGGGGTGTAACGTTTGGCTAAAGTCAAAGCAGGCCGTCGTGGGACGACTGCTCGTCCGCGCCGTCGTGATCGAAAGAACGTCGAATCGGGCGTGGCACACATTCGCTCCACGTTTAACAATACTATCGTCAGCATCACTGATCCGACTGGGGCTGTCATCTCCTGGTCCAGCGCGGGCAACGTGGGCTTTAAGGGCTCCCGTAAGAGCACGCCGTACGCTGCTCAGATGGCTGCAGAAACCGCTGCTCGCACCGCTATGGAGCACGGTATGAAGGCAGTTGAGGTCGCGGTGAAGGGACCTGGTGCTGGTCGTGAGGCTGCGATTCGCGCGCTTCAGGCTGCAGGGCTCGAAGTGAGCGGTATTCGCGACGTGACGCCAATTCCGCACAACGGTTGCCGTCCGCCAAAGCGCCGCCGCGTCTAAGTGCGGTTTCGGTCAACAACGTAATTTCAACGAGTTTTACTCGTTTTATGCATCGTGGGTATACATGAAATTGGAGGTGTCAAGACTAGAATGGCAAGATATACAGGCCCAGTGTGCCGTCTCTGCCGTCGCGAGGGCATTAAGCTCTACCTGAAGGGCGACCGCTGCTTCAGTGAGAAATGTGCAATCGACAAACGGCCATATGCACCTGGTCAGCATGGACAAGGTCGCAAACGCAATTCGGAGTACGGCCAGCAGCTGCGCGAAAAGCAAAAGGCTCGCCGTTTCTACGGAGTATTGGAAGGTCAATTTGAACGCTACTACGAGGAAGCTAGTCGCCGTCGTGGTGTTACCGGTGAAAACCTATTGGAACTGCTCGAGAGCCGTCTCGACAACGTGGTTTATCGTCTTGGATTGGCAGCTTCGCGCAAAGAAGCCCGTCAGTTGGTTCGCCACGGTCACTTCAGCGTCAACGGTCGTCGCGTAGACATCCCGTCCTACCTCGTTCGTGAGGGTGACGTGGTCGCACTTCGTGAGAAGAGCCGTGAGGCTGGCCGTGTGAAGGAACTCATCGAACTACTGAGCAGCCGTACGATTCCGGCTTGGCTTCAATTGGATGCTGAAAACGTCAGTGGAACAGTGCTGCGCAAGCCTGCTCGCGAAGAGATCGATACGCCAGTTGAAGAACAGATGATTATCGAGCACTACTCGCGGTAATCCGGTTGCGTCATAGGCACGGATGGACCGGCAGGTTCCGAGCGTCGACAAGGAGGATTATGAATGATTGAAATAGAGAAGCCGCGGATTGAGATTGTGGAGCAGACAGAGAACTACGGCAAGTTTGTCTGTGAGCCACTGGAGCGTGGTTACGGTACGACGTTCGGGAATTCTTTGCGTCGAATTCTGTTGTCGTCTATTCCGGGCGCAGCAGTTCGATCCATTAAGATTGAGGGCGTGCTTCATGAGTTCGCCACAATTCCGGGCGTTGTAGAAGATGTCACCGAGGTCATTCTCAATCTCAAACGGCTCTCACTCAAAATTCACTCCGACGAAGAGAAAGTTCTTATCATCGACGCGGATCATCCGGGAGCAATCACAGCCGCTGACATTCGAGCCGATTCGGATGTAGACATCATGAATCCGGACTTGCACATTGCTACGCTAACGGAAGGCGCGCGGGTTTACATCGAGCTCCGCGCCGGCCGTGGTCGGGGTTATGTGCCTGCGCATCGGAACAAGCCGGACGAACAGGAAATTGGTTTAATTCCAATCGACTCATTGTACGCGCCCATCTCGCGTGTCAACTTCGCTGTGGAGAACACACGTGTTGGTCAAGTGACGGACTATGACAAACTGACGCTTGAAGTCTGGACGGACGGAAGCGTAGCGCCGGACGAAGCTGTCAGTGTCGGGGCCAAGATTCTCACGGATCACTTGATGCTCTTCGTAGGACTGACCGATCGCGGTAAAGATACCGACATGATGGTCGAAAAGGAAAGCACGCAGAACGATCGCGTGATGGATATGCCAATTGAGGAACTGGACCTTTCGGTTCGGTCGTACAATTGCTTGAAGCGCGCTGGCATTAATACAGTGTCGGAACTGTGTTCTCGTTCCGAAGAAGAAATGATGAAGGTACGCAACTTGGGACGCAAATCTCTGGAAGAGGTTGTTGAAAAGCTGGAGGGCTTGGGATTAGGCCTCCGCGACGACGACTGATTTCAGCCGCCGTGTCTCACGCGAAGGAGGGAACAAGATGGCTTATCGTAAACTGAACCGTACGTCTTCCAATCGTAAGGCGCTTTTTCGCAGTCTGGTAACGGACCTCGTGTTGTATGAGCGCATTCAAACGACGGAAGCGAAGGCGAAGGAACTTCGTTCCATTGCTGATAAAATGATTACGCTGGCAAAACGTGGCGACCTGCACGCTCGCCGTCAGGTTGCATCCTACGTCCGCCGCGAACATCTTGACAACGGGGAAGAGAACCAGGACGCTATCCAGAAGTTGTTTGGTGTCCTCGCGGATCGTTATCAAGAGCGCAATGGCGGTTATACGCGCATTGTGAAAATCGGGCCTCGTCGTGGTGATGCAGCTCCGATGGTACTGATTGAACTTGTTCAATGAGTACGGAAACTGGTCAAAGCCGTGGAGGGCGTATTCGCCTCGTCGTCTCGTACGACGGGGCGGACTTCCACGGCTTTGCTCGTCAAAGCGGACTTCGAACGGTGCAAGGTGAGCTTGAAGAGACGCTCACGAATTTACTCGGGGTCCAGATAGATGTACATGGGTCCGGACGAACGGACAAAGGCGTTCATGCGCGAGGGCAAGTTGTCCACTTCGACTTGCCGTATGGTCCGCCGGCAGACCGCTTGGTGCATGTGTTATCGGGCCGCCTTCCCAGTGATATTATTCCCATTTCAGCTCACAACGTCGATTTTGGCTTTCACGCTCGATTTTCGGTCGTGCGGAAGACGTACCGATATCATATTTTCCGGGGTGTACATCCGGACGTGTTTAAATATCGGTTCTCTTGGCACGTTCGCGAACCGCTGAATATTGAATCCATGCGGCATGCGGCTTCGTACCTCGTCGGGGAACACGACTTCACAAGTTTTTGTGCTGCCGCGGCTCCGCAGGAGGACAAAGTCCGCCGGATCTACGAGTTGAATGTCGTGGAGTCAGGTGAGGACACGTTTCTCTATTGCTCGGGAAGCGGTTTTTTGCAATATATGGTGCGCATTATTACTGGCACGCTCGTGGACGTTGGCTTGGGGACCATCCCTGCGGATGCTATTCCCGATATTCTGGCCAGCAAATCGAGAGTGTCAGCTGGACGGACCGCGCCAGCGCATGGCTTATGTCTCTGGAATGTGGAATATCCAGTCATTTACGGTGGTCGAGTACTTGATCTGTGAGGTTTCATGTAATAAAATAATGCAGGTATATTTGACCCGCTGACTCCCCGTTACCGTCAAAGGTCAAATCATCGATTCGGAGGGAATCCTAACATGCGTACGACGTATATGGCTAAGCCTGACAGCGTTGAACGCAAGTGGTATGTAATTGATGCTGCAGGCTGGCGTGTAGGTCGACTTGCAACACATATTGCGTCCATTTTGCGTGGTAAACATAAACCAGAATTCACACCGCACGTTGACACCGGCGACTTTGTTGTCGTAATCAATGCGGACAAGGTTGAATTTACCGGAAAGAAACTGCAAGACAAGAAGTACCGTCGTCACTCCGGTTACCCGGGCGGTTTGAAGGAGACCACGGCGGCTGAGATGCTTGAAAAGCACCCAGAGCGCGTACTGTACTACGCAGTTCGCGGTATGTTGCCACACAACACGCTGGGTCGTGCACAGCTGAAGAAGTTCAAAGTGTATGCGGGTCCTGAGCATCCGCACCAAGCACAACAACCTGTACCGTTCACACCGGGCACGCAGGAATAAGGGAGGGGCAGAACCTTGGCACGTTTACAGTATATGGCCACTGGGCGGCGCAAAACGTCTGTCGCTCGTGTACGTTTGGTTCCTGGCGACGGAAACATTCATGTTAACAAGCGCGACATGAACGACTACTTCGGTTTGGAGACTTTGAAGCTCATCGTGAAGCAGCCAATGTTGCTGACCGAGACATTGGGCCAGTACGATGTTCATGCGAACGTCTACGGCGGTGGAATGTCGGGGCAAGCGGGAGCTATTCGCCACGGCATCGCTCGCGCATTGTTGAAAGTCGATCCTGAGCTTCGTTCGACGCTCAAGAAGGCAGGCTTGCTCACACGTGATGCTCGTATGAAGGAACGTAAGAAGTACGGTTTGAAGGCCGCTCGTCGGGCGCCTCAGTTCTCGAAGCGCTAATTCGAAACGGCAACGAGACAGGCAGTGCATTGTGCACTGCCTGTTTTTGTGTTCATGGGCACTTGCTGCTGCGTGCTCGACGGCTGAACCGTTCCCGGGTATTGAGCGCCCGCATTTCGCATGGCTCACTCATGGTTCTCTCCGATTGTGTTTCTCACAGTATCCAGTCCCCGTTCATGATTTCTTAGTGGCTGCGCAAACTGTGTTCATCTAGCTTGCACGTGAGGGGAGAAATGAAGATGAAGTTGTATTCGTGGATGCGCGGCAGCCTTGCGTTGCTCGCAGTGACCGCGTGGACGGGTTGCGGTCCGCTCAAAGACTTTCATTCCGTTGCCCACGCGTCATCATTGTCGGATACGGGGCGTACGTATAACGCCGAGGAGACCTCTAGGAAGTCTTCGGGTTTGGCCGGGAAGGTCATCGTGATCGACGCTGGGCATGGCGGGCATGATTCCGGTGCCAGAGGTGTTGATGACGTCCACGAGAAGGAAATTACGCTCGCGGTCGCCAAACGTTTGACGACATACTTGCACGAGGCTGGCGCTACAGTCATCACGACTCGCTTCACGGATACGGATTTGGCCACCGATGAAGACCGCCGCAACCGTCGCCGCCATATGGGAGATCTGCGTGGACGATTGAGCATTGTGCGCAATCAGTCCATCGATGCGTTCGTCTCGATCCACTGTAATGCGGCGCCCTCTCCAAACTGGCACGGCGCTCAGGTCCTCTACTTGAAAGATAACGATCACGCCAAACAGCTCGCGACGGTCATGCAAGAGACGTTTCACGACACTTTGCTTCCGACCAAACGCAGCATTCAGTCAAACGAGACGCTTTATCTGCTTAAGCGCATTAAGGGACCTTCGGTACTCGCCGAGATCGGGTTTATTACGAATCCGAACGAGGCAAGCTGGTTGCAAAGGCCCGCTTATCAGGAAAAGGTAGCCTTGGCTATGTATGTGTCCCTGCATCGCTATTACGATGAGGTGTCCTCAGGGAAAGTCCCGGATTCTGATTCTGATTCTGATGCGGATGACTGAATTTACGTTGGGGGTTGAACGGAGTGCTCAAACGACTGCGGCGACTCGCATGGCTGACCGCGCTATCCTGCGCGCTCGTGGCGCTAGGGGGCGTCTGGTTGTCGCTGTCGGTTCAGGCGGGCAGTGAGCCTGTCGAAACCCCGTGCACGGCAACGCCTTTGACGAAATACCTTCCATTGTCTCAAACCGGTGAGCTTTGGTTTGGGAAACCAATCTACAAAGTGACCAATGCGTCCGGCAGGACGCTCCACCATGTCACCTTATCCTCGTTCAGCGGCGAGTTATTGCCTGTCTTAGGTGTGGGTGTGCGCCACGGATCGCCGTGGCCAACTAAGGCCGACGAACTGGTTCATGCTCCGTTGACGTTGAACGCAGGAGCTTCGATGTGGTTTGTCGGGCCGAAGGATCCGCCTATACGCTTGGGACTCACCTGGATGAATGAAGACACCCCCCACTTTGAGATCATTGAGATGGGCAGTACTGTGCCCACGGCGGTGGGCGACTCGTAGAAGTGTCGCCTCGTGTGCCTTGTAGTTTGGTTTCCGGTTCCGCATGATGTACACTATACGTTGAGTCTGGGTCATGCGGAGGCGAAATTGCGTGGTCACTAAAGAACAAGTGTTAGACGTGTTGCGGGACGTAGAAGATCCCGAGGTTCATAAAAGTATCGTCGAGTTGGACATGGTTCAAGCGATTGAAATTGAGGGCGATCAGGTGAGTGTCGAAGTGTTGCTCACGATTCGCGGTTGTCCACTCCGTACCATCATTGAAAAGGAAGTTGAAGAACGGCTGTTGACACTTCCTGGCATTCAAAAAGTGCAGGTTCGCATCGGCCACATGACGGATGAGCAGCGCGCCGCATTTACGGCTAAAGTGCGCGGCGGTGCCGCACCTGCAGCTCCTGATCAACCTGAAGTCCCGGCGCTGTTGCGTTCGGACAGGCCCGTGCAGTTTCTCGCTGTGGCGTCCGGTAAAGGTGGCGTTGGCAAGTCCACTGTAACCGCCAACTTGGCGGTCGCCATGGCCCGCCAGGGAATCCGCGTGGCGATTATCGACGCGGACATTTACGGCTTTAGTATTCCGGCTATCTTTGGGGTACAGGACAAAAAGCCGACCGTGATCGACGAGTTGATCATGCCGATTGAGGTCCAGGGTGTGAAACTGATTTCGATGCAGTTCTTCGTGCCCAAGGATACGCCGGTCGTTTGGCGAGGCCCAATGCTAGGGAAAATGCTTCGCAATTTCTTCGGGCAGGTTCATTGGGGCGATGTGGATGTCGTACTGCTCGACCTTCCACCTGGGACAGGTGATATGGCGCTTGACGTTCACTCACTCTTGCCGAACAGCAAACAACTCATCGTGACCACACCGCAGTCGGCTGCGTCGGCCGTCGCTGTGCGCGCGGGGCTTATGGGCGTTCGCACGAACCACGAGGTGATTGGCGTCGTCGAAAACATGTCGTACTTCCAGTTCGATCACTCCGAGGAACGCGCCTATATCTTCGGCCGCGGTGGTGGGGAACAAGTGGCGGATCAACTGCATACGGAGCTTCTTGTGGAGATTCCAATTGCCAATCTCGACACGCAGAAGGACGCCCTGTTTGAAGAGAATTCTTTACAGGGTAAGGTGTACGACACACTGGCGCAGCGCGTAGGCGAGCGCCTTGGCGTAAAGGCTAAACAAGCGCAGCGCTAAAGTACGTGCCGGTTGCAGTGTATACAAAAGAGGCTGATCGAAAAGTCACCTAACGGTGACTTGCGGTCAGCCTCTTTCGCATCAACTCTTGCTTTCTCCTCCTCCTCCAGAAGACGAGCCGCCCCCGGAGCCACTCTGCCCTCCACTGCTGCCACCTGACCCTGCTTGGCCTTGTTGCATGGATTGCTGAACCGCTTTCTGAACTGCGCTCTGGAACTGCATTTGAAACGCGGGCGAGCTCATAGACTGTAGAATAAGGCCTTGGAGTGTCTTGCGAAACTCTGGTCCTTTCATCAGCGACTCCAAATTGCTATTAAAGTCATTGGACTTCAATAACACCAGCATATCCTTCTGGAACTCTGGCTCTTTCATCAATTGCTGGACAGTGGTCTTCAATTCTGGCTGTGCTGCCTTCGCCAATGCAGCGGCAAACTTCGGGTCCTTTGCGCCCTCCGTTAAAAACTGCTGCGTCTTTGGCGATTCGATCGCCTTGGTAAGGGCTTGTTGCACTTCCTGCGGGGACACCACCAGGTCACTTTTGAACTGAGGGTCCTTTAGCGTGTCTGCCAGTGCCTGTTTTCCATCCTTGGAGTTCAGAATATCGATGACCATTTGTTTGGTTTGGCCGTAATCTGCGTTTCCGGCACCGCCCACATCTGCACTCGCATTTGAGATGCCACAACCGGTGATGATGATGGCGGTGAGGGACAGTACGGAGATGATGGCACGTTTTCCATTCACGTTAAGTCCTCCCCCGATGTCCTTCTTGTCATGGACAGTATGTGATGAGGTGGCAGACTCTATCCAAGTGAGTGATGGTTTGTCTGGGGACATTCGGTAGGATATGATAACAACGACAATAAGAAGCCGCGGCTAAAACCGCGGCGTGACAGGATTTGTGCGGGACGCTTCAGTGCACGGTCGTGGAGGATACCTTGGCGCCTGAGAGCAACTCCGAGACTGTAACGAACTGGTACCCGTCTTTGCGCAATTGGGTGATTACCTGTGGCAGGGCATCCACAATCTGCTTTGAAGAGTCACTTGCGTGCATTAAGATGATGTCCCCAGGGACTGCACGTTTGGTCACGCGTTGAATGATGTTTTGCGTGCCAGGATTCATCCAGTCCAGTGAGTCGGTGTTCCACTGAATGACCGTGTATCCCATGTTATTGAGGCAGCGGATGACGCGCGGATTAAAGTCGCCATTCGGTGTGCGGATCAACTTCGTTTTCACACCTGTGACCTGTTGGATGGACTTTTCGCTGATCGCAACCTGTTCGCGAATCCAGCTGTCTGGATAGTTCGAGAAATCCTTGTGTAAATTTCCGTGATTTCCGATTTCGAAGCCCATGTTTTTAATTTGTTTCGCAATCTCTGGGTGCCGCAGCGTCCAAGGCCCGCTCAGGAAAAAGGTCGCCTTCGTGACTTTCTCCTTCTTTAATACGTCGAGCACGGGCTCTGGCACCTTGTTGCCCCAGGAGATGTCAAACGTGAGCGCAACGACTTTTTGCTTCGTGTCGACCTTGTATATCGCCTTCGGTGTCTCTGTTTTCGCATGGGCGGTAGACGGGCCGGCCACGAATAGGCTTCCTGCAGTCACTATCGCAGTGCACAGGGAAAATAGCAGTGAACGTGTGAATCGCGGCATTTCTTGATGACCTCCTTTGTTCTGAGGAAAGTGTTTGCGCGTAAACAACAAGGTATGCAAAGGAGGGAGACGACTTTTGAAAGAGGTCGGCTATCAACGGCGCTTTGAAATTCGGATTTATTTTGTCTTTGGGCTGTTCCTGCTCGTCGTTGGATTTCTCATCGGTTGGCTACATCCGGCTCGTGTGAGTCAACAGATCGGCCCTGCGTTGAAGCAACTGGCACAGACGATGGAGCACAACGGAGCTCAGCTTCCCTGGCCACATGAATGGCTGCTGCTTCTTCTGCACAATGCCGGGACGGCGACCGAGCTGGCCTTGTTTGGCCTCGCCTTTGGCATCTTTCCAGCGTACTCCATGTGGATGAACGGGCTGGTCAGCGGTTACGCGGTCAGCCTCGTCGTCCAGGCCAAAGGGGTACCCGCTTGGAAACCGATCGTGTTTGGGCTGCTGCCGCATGGCATCTTTGAGCTCACGGCTATTCTCTGGGCGGCCGCCCTCGGCATCGGAAATGGCATGGCACTGTTCCGCGCCATTGGGCACGCCTTTCGAAGTGAGACGCCGACCCGAACGGCGGATGGACAACGGAAGAACACCGGGGAGAGCTTCCGCGATGCCCACCCATTGCGATTTTCGCTCTTGCGTACGGCGCGTAGCCTTCCGATCATCTGGGGAATGTTAGTGATTGCGGCAACCATCGAATCTGCGATCACCCCCCACCTCATCGCTTGGGGGATACCGAACTTACAGAGTCATTGAGGAGAGGATTCGCTTGAAAGAGCTACGGATTATCGGCGTGCCGTCCGACTTAGGTCAAGGTCGACGCGGGGTGGATATGGGGCCAAGTGCCATTCGCTACGCGGGACTCAGCGCCGCGCTGGAACGACTCGGCTACAAGGTCGAAGACCTCGGGAACATCAACGTTCCAACGCCTGAGATGAAAGAGCAGAATCAGAATGCTAGGCTCAGGTATCTGCACGAGGTGACGGAGGTAGCTAAAAACTTGTGTGGGATCGTCAGTCAGGTCGTACGCGACGGGCACTTACCCATCATCCTCGGCGGCGACCACAGTATCGCTATCGGGAGTTTGGCTGGGATGGCCCAATCGAGTACCAATTACGGTGTTATCTGGTTTGATGCGCATGGCGATATGAACACAGAGCAGACAACCCCATCTGGCAACATTCACGGTATGCCGCTCGCGGTCAGCCTTGGTTACGGCCACGAGCAACTTTTGACCATCGGCGATCTCAAACAGAAGGTCAAGCCGGAGAATGTGGTGCTCGTCGGCATTCGTTCGATCGACACAGACGAAGCGCGCCTGATTCGCGAGGCGGGAATTCGCTGTTACACGATGGCCGAGATCGACCGCCGCGGCATGGCAGAGGTGATGGCGGAGGCCATCGCCATTGCGACAGACGGGACGGATGGCATTCATCTGAGCCTTGATCTCGACTCGCTCGATCCGATGTTCGCACCTGGCGTCGGTACGCCGGTGTACGGTGGCGTCACCTACCGTGAGGGGCATCTGGCGATGGAGATGCTGGCGGCATCCGATGCGCTCGTGTCCGTAGACGTGGTGGAAGTCAACCCGATTCTCGACGAACACAATCGCACTGCCATCATGGCAGTCGAGTTAGTGGAGTCGTTATTTGGCAAGACCGTTCTCTAACCGGGACGCGTTGGTTCAGGCGCTGAATCCGGAAGCAGGAGCCCACCCTGTGGCAGGTGCCCCAGGGAACTGGGCTCCTTTGTCGTTTTCTAGACCGGTGCGGTGACGCGTGCAAGCCCTCGCCCATAGTTTATGAGGTAAATATTGCTCATCGACTAGGGAGGGTGGCTTGTGCTCATGCTCGCGCTTGGAGACTCCATTACATATGGTTATGGAGCGACCTTACCGGAACTCAGTTACGCGGAGAGACTCAGAAAGCAGTTAGCACGGAATGTGCGGGTTAGTCTGCACGTGCAAGCGAAGCCAGGATGGACCTCGCGGCAGTTGAATAAGTCACTGCCAGAAGTCCCGAAGTGCATCTACGATGAGGCGGAAATTGTGACGCTCATGATCGGGGGCAACGACTTGCTCCGCGGGGCGGCCGCACTGCTCACGGGGAAGCCAGAACGCATCGCACAGGTCTGTGAGAAATCACGTGTCGAAGTTGAGCAAATCGTCGAGTACGCCAACCGCCCCTACAACACATTCGTCATCGCTACGCTGTACAATCCATTTCCGAATTTTGATGTCGCTGAGCGGATCACGCAGGAGTACAACGACATGCTTCGCAAGGTGGCCGCCCGGCATAAGCTTTACGTATTCGATTCCTCGAGGATCTTTCGAGGACATGAGGCAGACTACGTGGAGCACTATAAAAACGGTCAGTTCCGCGACATCCGGTTCTACAGGAACCCCATCCATCCTACGGATGCCGGGCACCAAGCGCTATTTCAGGGGTTCTATCGGACGTTGCAGAGGGCGAAGGCAAGCCGTCAGAAGCGAAAAGTCGTGCGCCAGAGGCGTCGCGCGTAGCCCTCAGACTTGACGCGGGCCTTCATTGTGCGAAACAATGAGGGACGATGGTTTTAGTTCGAGTTACCGGTTGGGTGGATGGACATGGACGCATGGCTGGTCGTATTTCGAAATTTCAACTTTAAAGACGTCATCGACATTCTGTTTGTCGCATTTGTCCTGTACTTTTTGCTGCTGCTCATACGCGGCACACGGGCGGTGCAACTGCTCAAGGGCGTCATCATTGTCGTGATCGTATCGGTGATCAGCCAATTGTTGCACCTATCTGCGTCCAGTTGGCTGTTAGGCAAAATCATCGAAATCGGTCTGTTCGCCATTCCAGTCGTCTTTCAACCTGAATTGCGGCGCGCCTTGGAACAACTGGGTAGGGGCGGCTTTTGGTCGCTTTCGTTAAACCAGCAAGGCCATGAGGAAGATCAGCAGACCGTCAATGAGATCGTCAAGGCGACGCAGGTGCTCGCAAAGACCAAGATCGGTGCGCTGATCGTGGTCGAGCGTAGAACTGGTTTGTCAGAATACATTGAGACAGGCACTTCGATCGAAGGCCACGTGAGCAGTGAGCTATTCATTAATCTGTTCATACCGAATACGCCGTTGCACGACGGGGCCGTGATCGTGAGAAATAGTCAAATCGTTGCGGCAGGGTGTTTCCTGCCGCTGACGGAAAACCGCAGTTTGGACAAGCAACTCGGCACGCGTCACAGGGCGGCGCTTGGCATCAGTGAGCAATCGGATGGCATCGCTGTGGTCGTGTCGGAGGAAACGGGGCGGGTGTCGGTCGGCGTGGATGGCATCTTGCATCGTGGCCTGGACGAACAGGGCTTGAAGACGCTGTTGACCAATCTGCTCGTGGCCAAGCGATCAAACTCCTTTCCGTTTTGGCATAGAAAGGCGGAGTCGTAAATGATGGACAGATTTCTTCGGAACAACTTGTTCCTGCGGATTCTCGCCATCGTCCTCGCCTGTATCCTTTGGCTCGGGGTACACGCTCCGCAGGACAATACGTCTTCCTCACAGTCACAGTCGACGGGTGTGACTCAAGCGTACCACCTGCCGATTCACGTGGAGGTGGGCGACGATATGGTCGTGTCGTCGATGAGTCAGTCGACGGCGACCATCAATGTGACCACGAGTATTCTCAACCTGGCTTCGCTGCCGGCTGAGATGCTAAAGGTTCAACTAGTCGCGAATGCGCAGGGGCTAGGGTCAGGGACCCAGGTGCTGCACATCGCCGCCGTCGATATGCCGAATGACATCAAACATTACACGCTTCAGCCTTCGACGGTGACGGTAGCGCTCGAAAAGAAAGTGACTCAAGCCAAGCCGATCGACATTCAGATCAATGGTACGCCCGCGAACGGCTATGCGATGGGACAGCTCGTCCTGAACGCGCAGTCCGTGAGTGTGAGTGGGGCGAAGGCCCTCGTTCAGTCTGTCTCACGGGTCGTCGGCACGGTCGACGTGAGTGGAATGAAGTCGACCGATACGAAGATTGTCGATCTCACACCTGTGGACAGTCACGGCAGTACCGTTCAGGATGTGGATATTTCGCCGACGAGCATCAGTGTCAACGTTCCAATTCAATCGTCGGACCAAAAGGTGTCCCTGAGCCCGGAAGTGACGGGGACACCGGCCCCAGGTTACGCCGTGTCAGGCGTACAACTGGATAATGATCAAGCGAGTGAGGCGGGTGTACCTTCATCGTCTCTCCCGAAGACGGGTCTAGTCGTCCCGATTGACGTGTCTGGGCTGTCGAAGACGTCGACATTGGACGTACCGATTCCCCTGATGCAGGGGATGACGCAGATCACGCCGAGTTCAGTGGCTGCCACGGTGACGATTGAACCGTCCAGCACGGTCACGTTTCATCAGGTTCCTGTTCGTGTCCAAAATGCAACAAGTGGGGTGAAGGTCACGCTGCCGGACAATCCCACCCTCGATGTGACCGTTACTGGCCCGAAGAGTATTGTGAATGGCATGACGGCAGCGGATGTGGATGCATTTGTCGACGCGTCGAAATTGAAATCGGGTGCGACGAGTGCAACGGTCGCGGTGAAGGTTCCACAGTGGGTGAGTGTATCGAACCTGTCACAGCGGTCCGTCAACGTGCAAATCGCTCAGAACGGGTGAGCGAGCAATCATTTCTATTGTTCTTTAAAGTGAATCTGTGGCAAAATGATCAGGTCTTTAGAAAGGGGTCTCACTTTGGGTAGATTGTTTGGAACAGATGGTGTTCGTGGCGTAGCCAATGCGGACTTGACCCCAGAGCTTGCATTTCGGCTGGGTCGCGTCGGAGCATATGTCCTCACGTCGCGGCGTCCTGGTGCTCGCATTGTGATCGGTAAGGATACCCGAATTTCCGGGGATATGTTAGAGGCCGCCCTCATCAGCGGAATTCTTTCGATGGGCGTAGACGTGCTTCGCCTGGGCGTCATCAGTACACCGGGTGTAGCCTATTTGACAAAGCATCTCCGGGCCGACGCAGGAGTCATGATCTCTGCTTCTCACAACCCGGTTGAGGATAATGGCATCAAATTCTTTGGTGGCGATGGGTTTAAGCTGCTCGATGAGACAGAAGACCGCATCGAGCATATCTTGGCGACTGAGGAAGAGTCGCTCCCGCGCCCAATTGGCGACGACGTCGGCCGGATTTATGATGAACCCGCGCAGGAAGCATATATCCGCTTCTTGATGTCGACGGTGATGGAGCGATTTGACGGGCTCAATATCGTCCTCGACTGCGCAAACGGTGCGGCCTCGGCGATTGCGCCTGAAGTGTTCCGCCGCCTCGGGGCGAACGTCACGATCACGCACGCCGAACCAGACGGGGTGAACATCAATGTCGGCTGTGGCTCGACGCATCCACACGTCGTGCAGCAAGCGGTGCTGACCAATGACGCGGACTTAGGGTTATCGTTCGACGGCGACGCAGATCGTCTTATCGCGGTCGATTCGACGGGTCAGGTGATCGATGGGGACTTTATCATGGCGATTTGCGCCGGATCGTTAAAAGAAGCTGGCGAGCTTGCAGATGACAAAGTCGTGGCCACGGTGATGAGCAATCTCGGCTTCATTAAGGCGATGGAGTCGCAAGGCATCGAGGTGCTGAAGACAGCCGTCGGCGACCGCTACGTGATGGAGCGCATGCGCTCAGACCAGGCGGTTCTCGGCGGTGAACAATCTGGTCACATTATCTTCCTGAACCACACGACGACAGGTGATGGCATCCTGACCGCCTTGCAGCTCGTCCAAGTGCTCGTCAAGACCGGCAAGCCGCTGTCTGAGTTGCGCAAGGTGATGACGCGGTACCCGCAAATTCTCGAGAACGTGCGCGTCAGCGACAAACACGCCTGGGTGCACAACGAAGCCATTCAGGCTGCGCTTAAAGCCGGTGAGGCCGTGCTGGGTGACAACGGACGCGTGCTCGTGCGCGAATCGGGAACGGAATCGCTCGTGCGGGTCATGGTTGAGGGGCCAGATGAGGCAGTATTGCGCAAAGTCGTAGGAGATATCGTGAAGGTTGTCCAGGCCGAGCTCGGCGTGTAACGTGGAGACGGGCTGAGTTGTCCATAGAGTTAAGTGGTCGGGCGCGGGGTTGTCCAGCCCGACCTAGCTTTAAAGGAGGGGATGCCAGGGAGACAATCACAAATTGGGCAAGGAGCAATAGAATGTCGCATACCCCGTGAATCTGATACACGAGGGAAGCGCAAAGCGCCTGGACTGTCTTGGTACGCGATTTGCAGGACAGTTGACGCGGGGGAGGTTGGCGAACCATTCGGCGGGTGCCTCCCGGCGTTCTCGATCACGCCGCAAGCAAAACTCGAAACCCTCCAGGTGACTGGCGGTACAAGAGTGAGCAGATCGACGAGGAGGAGCCTTTTTATCTATGTGTGGCATTGTCGGTTATATTGGTGCTCGTAATGTGAAGGACGTCGTTGTCGGAGGACTAGCTAAGCTCGAATATCGGGGCTATGACTCTGCGGGGATTGCAGCCATTGACGAGGGTAACATTAAGGTCGTGAAGTCAGTGGGCCGCCTTGCAAACCTGGAAGATAAGCTTGCGTCGATGCCCATCACCGGTCAGGCCGCTATCGGTCACACGCGTTGGGCGACGCACGGCAAACCATCGGACGAAAATGCACACCCTCACCAGGACTGCAGCGGTCGTTTTGCCATTGTGCACAATGGCATCGTCGAGAACTATTTGTCCTTGCGCGAGGAACTGATGGCCGCGGGGCACCAATTCCGCTCCGAAACGGACACGGAAGTGGTCGCTCACCTCATTGAGGAACTTTACAACGGAGACCTTTTCCAAACCATGATCGCAGTCGGCAAACGCATCCGCGGTGCCTATGCACTGGTCGTCTTGGCCAAGGATCACCCGGATCAGATCATCGCGATGCGCAAAGCCAGCCCGATGATCATTGGACTTGGTGAGCAAGAGAACTTTGTCGCCTCCGACATCCCTGCCATTCTGGAGTACACGCGCGACATTTACGTGATGGAAGATGGCGAGATGGCTGTTTTGACGACGGCGGGCGTCGAGTGCTTTACCATGGATGGGGACCCGATTCAGAAGGAAGTTTACAAGGTGACCTGGGACGCCGTCTCTGCGGAGCGCGGCGGTTATCCGCACTTCATGCTGAAGGAGGTTCACGAGCAGCCCAAGGCCGTTCGGAACACTCTTCGCGGGCGCGTAGCAGACGACTTTAGCAGTGTGAATCTCGGAGAGATCAACCTCGACGACGATTTTATGAAGGCCGTGGACCGGATCCACATCGTCGCTTGTGGTACGTCGTGGCACGCAGGTTTGGTCGGCAAGGCGGTCATCGAGGAATATGCGCGGGTGCCGGTCGACGTCGAGATCGCTTCTGAGTATCGTTACCGCAAGCCGCTGTTTACGCCGAATACGCTGGTCATCGTCATTAGTCAATCGGGCGAGACTGCGGACACGCTGGCAGCGCTCCGCGAGGTGAAAAAGCAGGGTCGTCGAGTGCTCGCCATTACCAATGTAGTTGGCAGCTCCGCCGCTCGCGAGGCGGATGACGTGATCATTACGTGGGCAGGGCCAGAGATTGCCGTCGCTTCCACGAAGGCGTACACGACGCAGTTGGCTGCACTCTATTTGCTCGGTATTCGTTTGGCGCATGTCCGTGGGACGATGGATGATGCGCGAGCGAGCGAGATGATCCACGCTCTGGATGACCTACCGCAGGTGTTGGAGCAGGTTCTCGACACTGCTCCGCAACTCGAGAGCTTCGCTCAGCGTTACGTCGAGGCGACTGATACATTCTTCATCGGCCGTGGACTCGACTATTCGGTCGCCCTTGAAGGGGCACTGAAGCTTAAGGAAATCTCTTATATTCACGCGGAAGCGTACGCGGCCGGCGAACTGAAGCACGGTACGCTCGCGCTGATCACCGACGGCGTACCGGTCATTGCTTTGGCAACACAACCGGAGTTGTACGAGAAAACCGTGAGCAACATCGTGGAAGTCAAAGCTCGTGGAGCGTTCGTGCTCGGCATGACATGGGTCGGCAACGAAGACCTCGAAAAGACGGTCGACGAGGTTATCTACCTTCCGAAGACGCTTCCTGCATTGGCACCGATCCTTGCGGTGATTCCACTGCAACTGTTGGCGTATTACGCTGCTGTCGCGCGCGGAAACGATGTCGACAAGCCGCGTAACCTGGCGAAGAGTGTAACGGTGGAGTAATCTGGCTTATATGTTTGTGAACTGGGTGTGGAGCGGATTTACAAATGTCCCTGAACGGAATTAACATTGGCACTCAAACAGAATAAAGATTGGCCCTGAATTTCAGTCCCGTGATGGAGAAAAGCCTGCCATCACGGGATTTTTGTTTCTAATGCTCACCATACAGGGATTTGGAACATTTTGTAGAATCATGCATATATCCAAGATTTACTGCAAATCATCTCCGTAACAAGTCTTGACCTTTCACGGAAGATATATACGAGGGGGTGCGAAATGGATTGGTCAAATAGGTCCTGGCAGAAGGAAGACGAAGCACTCGGTCCAAAGCGCAAGGTTGGCAACAGAGGTAGTCAACACCGACCTCATGTTATCGGTTCGTTTCACAGTACGAAAATGAACAGGGTAGTGGAGTATGAGTCGCTCAGCGAGTATCTCTTTTTATCCCTTTTGGAACTCGACAATCAGACAGTACGTTACTATACTCAACCGGTCGAAATCCCTGTACCGTATCTCGATAAGCACGGCAAGCCGTGCAACTGGATACACGTACCAGATGTTCTCGTCTTTCGCCAGGAGAATGTACCTCATCTGTATCAAGTAAAAGATCTATCAGCCGAGCCGTCAGAAAAAGATCAAAGGGTAAATACATACTGCACGAAATACGCCCTTGAGAGGGGATGGGCGTATAGCGTGGTGCATCCAAAATCAATCCCGTCGGTAGTCGCCCAGAATGCGAAATTCCTCATGGGATTCCTGCAGCCGAGGATGGGGTTTGAGACTCTCATTCCGGAAGTGGTTTCACGACTGGCGTTTCTGAGAAGTGCAGCAATTGAGGAATTATCCAGAGGATTCCAGGGCAAAGCACATCCTTTGCAGGTGCTGCCGGTCATTTATCATCTTATTGCCAATGGAACGTTTGTAACGAACATCAACGATGGCATTAACGAATTCAGCGAAGTGAGGCTCGCCTCCGGCCAAAATGGCGGGGCAAATTTCCTTGCATGGGAGGGTCAAAATGGTCATCAATCAGCTAAAAGTCAACTCGGAACTGGTATTTTACGGTAAAATCTACAAGGTACTATCCATCGACCCGCCGAATGTCTCTCTCCTGCGTTCTGAGGGTAACGGCGAAGTCGTGACTGTACCATTCACCGATTTGGTGGGGCATTTATCGTTTCGACCAGGTAAATCCATGATGAGGGAGATCGCACGGGACGAGGCTCACTATCAAGCTGTCCTCGATGCCTTGACAGACAAACAACGAGAAGAGGTTTCACGCAGGTTTGAAATGATCAAGCCGCTGGTTGTTTTTGACCGTCTAAGAGAAGGCGATCTACGGGCGGTGTACGAGTTCATGTCTCATTACAAGGGGTTTCTCCTTGAAAATGAGACGCTTGATGACCTCACGCAGATACACCTCTTGGAGCGGATTTCGCAGAAGTATGCTGTACCTGATGAATATGGAATTGTTCCGAAGGGGACTTCGGTGCGAAGTCTCAAGAGGTACTTGTCTGCCTATCGTAAAGCAGAGACCGAACTCGACAAACGTGGAGAAGAAGGGCTTTTGGCGAAGCAAGGGGATGGCTACCTGTACCGCCAGGATAACCGCACCATCGAAATTTGTCATCCCAAGAAACCCGATGTGGTGCTATGTCATATCAATGTTCGCATAGGTGAGCAATACATCTCAATCATCAAAGAAGCGGTTGAAAAAGAGTATCTCACCTTGAAACGGAAGACCAAGAAGGCAGTATATCAATCCATTTTAATCCGTTGTGCAAAGGAGAAGCTTGAACCGCCCAAAGAGGACACCATTGTAAAAATGCTGGGACGTATTCCATCGGATGTACGAGTCCGCCTGCGTGATGGCAATAAAGCGGCCGAGGGATACGACCCCGTAACACGTGGGTTTTCAAATGAGGAAGCACAATACCCGCTCCATATTGTTGAAATTGACCACACTGAGCTAGACCTTGATGTAATCGATGAGAAGACCGGGTATGTGATAGGCCGTCCTTGGATCACGCTCGGAATTGATGTCTTCAGCCGGATGGTATGGTGTCTCTATGTTTCTTTTGAACCGCCTTCTGCAAATGTGGTTCGCAAGGCACTCGAGCAAGGGATTTTCCTCAAGAAGGCAAGAGAGAAATACGGAACCGACAATGAGTGGGATGTCTTTGGGATCCCAAGCATCATTTATATGGACAATGGTTCGGAATTTCGGAATGAAGCAGTGAAACGCATGATAACCGAGACCCTCAAATCCAATGTCCGCTATCGCCCGGTGAAAACACCCAGATACGGTGGGACGATTGAACGCCTCTTTGGAACACTCAACAAGCAGCTTATTCACCAGCTTGATGGAACGAGGAAGAGCAGTCTAGCCGATCTCGGCGAGTACGATCCTAACAAAGAAGCCGTACTTTCTCTGGAAGATGTTCGTGCGGCCATCACGAAATACATCGTCGATATCTATCACATGTCGCCACATAAGGGGCTTCCGCTGGACGCAGATACTCCGATTGTCAGATATCTCGATGGTATTCGGAAGGTCGGTTACCCGAACTTCGTCACAGCGGAACAGGAATCTGCTTACCGTCTTGAATTGTTGCCAGTAAAGTACAAGCCGTACACCCGTGACGGTGTTCGACTGAACAATGTATTATACAAGCTCAACAGATTGGCGTATCTCATTGAGAAACAATCGACGAAGTACAAGGTAAAGTACGATATCGACGACATCTCAAAGATTTACATACAGCCACCAGGTTCAGATGAATACGTCCGGGTCCCGGCTGTTCAACCAGCATCTGAAGAACTTGTTGATGTGAACTGGTATACATGGAAAGAACTGCGCAAAATCATGCGTGCGGAATCGAACGAGAAACGAGCTGCCGTTCCAGGGACAAAACACGTAGTGGAGGCAAAGGCAAAACTACGGGCGTTTATCCGTGATAAATACAAGTCAGGGCGAAAAGCACGCCAGCAAGCAGTCCGTATGAATGTCCCAGTGTCCCTTGGTGGGCCACTCGAAGCGAAGTCGACACATCGACAGCCAACAGTACGAGATTTACTTGCTGCGGCTAAACAGGCTGCAAAAGAGCGCAAAAGTGAGGGAGCCTACGAATGAGCTTGACACCTAAACAACAACTGTTAAAGCAAGTGAACGAGTTAAACATTGAGCATCCGAGGTACAAGGAATTTCACGACATGCTTGATTCCCTGCGTCCAGACCGCAGTCTTGGGGAGTATGATTATACGCCACAGCACCTTTTTATCCTTGGAGAATCTGGTGTGGGTAAGAGTCGAATGGTGAAGGAATATGCCAAGGCGAATCCTCAATACACGCACGTAGATCAGGAATGCACTGAAATTGATATAAAGCCGGTTGTTTATACAGAGTTACCGGACCCGTTTACCATTCTTGAATTTTATCAAACCATCGTGCGAGCATTGGGAGCGCCTCAATTTGCTGGTGTGAGAGTCGGTGATGTTAAGCGTCAAGCGTTTACCCTGCTCGAAGAGCTGCGGGTGGAGATGTTGATCCTTGATGAAACGAACTATATTATGGGTTCCCGCTTCGTTAAAAAGACTGAGGCCATGGAAGCCATTAAACACGTTTCGAATCAAGGGAACGTCTCGGTGGTTCTTGTGGGAACACCCGATACTAGAGAATTGACTAAGATGCATTTCCAATACTTTCGGAGGTTCCCCACCGTCGAACTTCATCGGTTTAACACGTGTGATGATATGTTCTGTAAACTCCTCACAACCATTGAGGAACAGATAGCGCCACCGGAACCAATTGGACTCGGCAACCTAAGGACCGGGCTTCCGCAAGCATTCCATGCAATGAGTGGCGGACTGCTCGGGGCGCTGACTCCTATCTTGCAAACCACGTATCGAAAGATGCTGCAGTCGTACGACCTGGATGACCTCGGTGATGCGGAAAAATTCATTGGCATGCTGGAAGTGGCTCAGAGAACCATTTTGGGTGACAACGAAGCGGCATTCATGAAGATGCTGGAGAAGTCGGAAGGCAATAACTCACCTGATGATGATGACGCTTAGCTGTGGCCCAAAGATAGGGACAGAAAGATAGTGGGATGTCTGTCACAAAATTCGGCGACATCCCTGCTTTCAACGATCACTGGTTAGACAACCAGAAGGGATTATGTCCAATGAACGAAGCGTCCGTTGTGGAAGCGCTCTATCCGCTACATATTGTTGAAATTGACCATGTTGAATTGGATATGAATGTGGCGGACTCAAATACCGGAATTGTCCTTGGGCGGCCGTGGGTAACGCTTGGAATCGATGCTTACAGCCGTACGGTTTGGAGCATGTATGTATCGCTCGAACCTCCATCCGCCATCACTTTGCGTAAGGCTATTGTAAGGCTATTCTTCAAGGCATTCTCCCTAAGCGGGTCAAGGAGAAGTATGGAACCTACAATGAGTGGGATATTTCCGGTATCCCAGACGTTTTATCGGTAGACGGTGGCGCTGAGTTTCGAAATACAGAGATCGTTAAAACTGTGACCGAAACATTGGAATCAAGTATCCGATTTCGTCCTGTTCGGGCACCGAGGTACGGTAGTATCGTGGAGTCGATGTTTGGTACATTGACCGCCAACTTACTTTACACTCTCACCAACATAAATCCCGGTACACCAGTCACACTTGAGCAAGTATCCATGGCGCTGATTCGCTATGTCACAGATATATATCACATGAAGTCGCATCGTGATCTACCGTATGACAGCGACACGCCACTCCTTTGTTTCCGCCAAGGAATTGCGCAGACGGGGTTCCCAAACATCGTCCTGAAGAAATGATGGCTACCTTGACCATCGGATTTTTGCCAAAGACCATGAAGACGTACAGGAGTGAAGGCATCAGGCACAATCATGTCCTGTATCGTCATGAAGGCCGTATACACATGGAGCATATACGAGGTACTAAGTGTGAGGTAAGGTATGACCCCGATGACATTTCAAAGATATATGTTTTGCAACCAACGCATGAGTACATTGAGATACCTGCGGTCATGCCTCCGGCTGAGCTCATCGAAACGATGATTACTCGGTCTTGGAAAGCGCTTCGGTACCATGGGCAAAACCAAACGAGGATGCGACCAAGGTCGGGCCAAGAGGATACAACTGAACTGCGGGAAAGAATCCTTGCACGAATGTTTTCTGCCGACTGACAGTAACGGATTGATAATCAACGTCAAAGCGATTTCAATGGTTCGAGTCCTCAATGGAATATCAGTTCGAAGGTGATGGTTCTTGGATTTGACCAGGATGACTTGTTTCCCCGAACGCAGAATCTTTATAAGTCCTCATCAACTTTTGCCACCATTGGTGGCACGTATCCTTCAAAGCGATTCGTGGGATACATTGTTGGAGATACCGTCTGCAGCAAAGACCACAAATGTGGTAAAGAGAATAGAAGGACTGCTGAAACATCCAACTGGGATGGACATGCTTAGGTCTGGACGCAGATCCCATTCCGCCAATAGCAGCTTTTCATGAACACATGAAGACTCTTGGGGTATCAATCCCTGACAAAGGAACGGTATGTTAATGAAAAAATGACGGTGATGTCCGGGACTTTGTTCTCGTGATGTTCCACGATGCAAACACACAGGTGGATAATCATGAGGCTCCTGTTGGACATGGCGATTGGGACGACGCAAGATTGTAATCCATCTTACAGAACCAAAATCCTGCGGCGCTATACAATCGAATAAGAGTCAGAAGGCATGACTTCTTAGGAGGAAAAATGATTGAAGATACGGAGGATCCTCCTGTATATATTGGTGCCAATCGTAATTTTGGTCGGGGTGGGAAGCGTGATTGCCGCCCCCTCCCTGCGGCATCGCCTCGTCAACTTGGTTCAGTTGCAAACGGTCAAGGATGTCCAGGTGTATGTCCATTCGCTTGGCACATGGGGCCCGATTATCGTGATTCTCTTGATGGTCCTTCACAGCGTAACCTTTGTACCTTCTGAAGTGGTGACCATCACAGAAATGCTGGGTGCTTACCTAGCCTTCTTTTTGGCTCGATGGTTTGGACGACCACTCGTGAATCGTTTCGTCCCAGCAAGTTCGCACAGAAGTTTGATCAATTCATGGTGGACCGGGGCGTATCAGGGATTTTTATATTGCGCCTCATTCCACTGGTGTCCTTCAATCCCCTCAATTACGCCTCAGGTTTGACGACTCTTACATTTTGGCAGTTTACTGGACTACCGGTCTCGGAATCCTGCCGGCGACACTACTCATTACGCTTTTCTATCGTAGTGCGGTCGGGCAGAGATACGCTTTCATTGGCTTAGTTGTCATAGGTGTCATGATGCTTCTGGCACTAATATGGATGTCGAGACACACCAAAAAATGAGCAATGCAGCTTTCGCAAATCAGGAGATGCATTGCTACCTTATTCAGCAGGTAGCCGACAACGTAAATAGTTTTGTCAAGGTTCCTCTTTACTGCCCTCAATTCTTGGATCCATTGCAACAACGACTGGCTTATCCGGATCGGCAGTGTCCGTCGGAATTGGGAAAAGTAGTATCGCGGTATGGGGTGACGGTTTGTGATGGACATTGAGTTGGACGGCTTGCCCAGCATAAAATATTCTGGCAATACAACCGAATATAAATCTAACTCTCAGACAACTGACGAAGCAGTAGCTTTTTGTCAAAACTACAGGCACGAGGAGGGGACAAGCAGAGATTACAACCATTTGCCCCGAGCCGTGCGTTGCCTTCCCTAAGACTAGGGAGAACATAACGTACGGCTTGGGGAGTCATATTGGTACTGCTTGGTTGTAATGGATGAGTCACGGCCTGGTGGATGACGGGTGACTGTCCCCTGCTGCTAAGGAAAAGAAGTGGCCAAATATTGAACGTTCGTTTTGAGATGAACGCCGCACGAGCCATCCTAGTAGACTTCCAAAAATGACGTGTGCAAGATACACCGTGATAGCAAATTTAGGGCCAACTAGAGTGCCAAAATGACCTGCACCAATCGCATTCACAACCGGGCTAAGTAAGAAACCTGTTCCAAGGATGAGCCCGTAAATCGTCCCGACTGTGTTCGCAAAATCAAGTTCTTCCCCAGCAAAATAAGTTGTACTCTGAGTAAAATAAGTTGTTCCCTACAGCACGGGTGGATTCGGGTCAAAAGCCTGGATTCGCCCGTTCGTTTTAGTACGGGGATGAGGCAATTTGGGACAAGGGCAAGACAAAAAATCGAAGAAGGCAAGACGCGAAAAAGCCCGATATATCAAGGATTCCAAGACCATGCCCGATCAAAAACGCGAAAAAATACACGACAAAATCTGTACTCCCTGCGCCCTCAAGCCCTTCTTTTCACCCTCGCGCCAGCGAACAACTTCATTTTACGCAGAATCGATGAATCTGGAAAAATTACGGAGAAAAACGAGTGGTAAGAGGCGTGATCCAGCGTAGAAATTCATTTGACGGCAGATATTGGGTGAGAGTGAGAAAAAGTCGAGAAAAGCCAGGCGTGGCAAGGGATTTGACGGGGTTGAGGCGGGGAGGGAGTCAGGGAAGAAATTGATTTGACGATTACACCGACCCACCAATTACGTTTGCCAAACAACAAAACATAGATAGTACTGAAAGCGGCACCGTTCCAGAAATGATCGGCATACCCCAGGAACGTAGAGACCGCGTCGGGACCTTGCATGATCCGCCCCGTCATCAATACACCCATAAGCGTAGGTAAATCGCCAGGCATGGAATGGAAGACACGAAATCCAATTATCCGGACTACTTCTAGCACAATGGTACTGACTGCTCCTGGCCAAAATCCGATCCATAAGCCTTGGCTCAGCCAGCGCCATTTACGCACTTTGGCGATTAGGTATACCAAGATCAGTATGACGATGCCGGGGATTATCACATCTTCCGCAAGTTGCTGAAAAGATGAGTAGCCCGCTTCTGCGATTGCAAACAAAAGTGCCCCGGAAAACCCTGACGCAACGAGCGTGATGAGGGTGAAGAGGAACTCCAGAGGAGTCCCTCTTTCCCGCATAGCTTGCTTCATATTTCCTCACCTCTGGTTCAGCTCGTAGCTTGCTTGACAATCATGGACAGTTTCTTATCCATCATTGCGCCTTTCACGCCTAACTCCGAATTGATTGTTCCAAGAAGTGCGGACGGTTGATAGTAGCCGACATGGGTTTTGCCATTATTGTCGACCCATACATACACTCTCATGGGTAGCTCAGTTCCTACTGCCGGATCCATTTGAAACATGTTCTTACCGACTACAGGATTACCGACAAAGAAGGATTCAGCACCCTTTAGTTGTAAGCCGGTCGTCTTCAACGCACCAACTTGATTTAGGTTCCCGAGTATCATCATTCCGTTGCTCGATACGGAATGTTTGAGCGCTGACACGGTTGAATCAAACGATTTGGAGGAAGCAGACTGAGTGAACTGGATGATTTCCGTACTTTGGGTACCAGATGACGAACTGACAGGTGTCGCTTTGGCCTGCTGAACGATCATGGACAACTTTTTGTCCATCATGGCACCCTGTGTCCTCAGTTGCGATTGATTGCACCGAGGAGCGAAGAAGGTGTGAAGTATCCGATCTCCGTGTTCCCACCATTGTTGACCCACACATATACCTGCATGGGTAATTCAGCACCAAACGCTGCATTCATCTGGAACAATTTTTGGGTCTTCGGATTTTGTGGTGGAAAGAGACCTATAACTCGTCTCTCTCCAATTTTTCAATTAGGGTGGAAATATCTATTCCCAATACCTCTTCAACAATGGATTCTTTCTCTTTAGGTCGTCTTAGCTGCTGAAACATAGGTAACTGGTCGTTCAGTGTGTGATAATCGGCAACGAAGTTTCGTTTTTGATATTTGGGTTTTCTTACTTTTGTAAGCCCTTCAGTGAAAAGAATCTTCGCTCTAAGTGCTTCGAACGAATAACCTCTACCCAGTCGATCTATAACCCGAATAAGGCTATTCAGCGACTCTGTATAAGCGTTTGTAATCCGGTGGTCGAAGTAGGAAAATATTTCATTCTCCCATCCTTTCATAGCCTTTAACAAAGGCTCAAAAGCTGGAGAGAGTTCAGAAGGAACCTGAGAAACCCAATCTCGGTACCGTTGCATTGCTTCACTTCTTGTCGTGCTTTCCCAAATGTCAAAGAATGATTCCTTCAACTCGTAAGCCTTACCTAGTGCTTCATGATTTTGAATCCACGATTCAAGTGTAATTTGCTCCATAACGGACAACTCTTTGTTCCGTTTGAGGAGGATAAAACGGTCGTGCATTAATCCCCTACGAGCCTTTGCGGGGAGGTCTGCACGTATTTGTTTGCGAATCGTCTCCATTGCCTGGTTCGCCATACGAACGACATGGAACTTATCTACTATGATAGTTGCCTGCGGAAGAACAGACTTTACTGCATCACGATACGGTGCCCACATATCCATCGTCACGTATTGAACTCGCCCATGATTCGGCAACCGAGATAGATAGCCAATTACCGTTTCCTTGTTGCGATTGGGTAGAAGGTCAATCAGGGTCCGTTCCTCAATATTCGTGATTACACATCGAGGCTTTATGATGTGTATTTCATCAATGCCAAGCCAGCTTGGAGTTTCGAAGCGCAAAGTTTCTTCAAGCCGGTTGATATAGTCCCTGAAAATATTACGAATCGTCTTTTCGTCTAGCCCGACATCTTCAGATATACTGACAAAGGTACGCTTCAAGCTCTGTTTTTCGATATACGCCACAAGGCGCTGCGTACAGCTCCTCTTCTCGTCTACAGTGTGATCTAAACGTTCCCAGAACGTTTGATTGCATTCACGGCACTTGTATCTTTCACGGTGGATCAAGAGCCCCACACGTTTTCCGTGAATCGGCAGATCCATGCAAAGTTGTTCTCTGGAACCGTGTTTATAGAGATTGGCTACGCAGCCACAATGAGGACAAACGGTAGGTGGAGCGTTTGCCTCCAATTGAATATGAAAATCGTATTCACTTTCGGAGATTCCTAATATCTTAAAGTTTGGTAGGTTAAGAATACGCTCTGTTCGGCTTAATTGTGTATTTTTTGACCAAACTGTTGGGAGGGACGTAGGATCAGGATATAAGCCCAGAGGGAAGGTATCACGATGAACATTCGGCATCTGCGAGAAGCCCACTTCAAAAGCGGTATGGTTTGTCCGAGATGTCAAAGCAAATCAACCGTACGATACGGGAAGTTCAGCAAAACGAGTGACCGCCAACGGTACAAATGTAAGTCCTGTGGTCGTACTTTCACGGATTTAACGGGTACACCTCTTTCATATGTGAAGAAGCCCGCAAATATGTGGGACGAGGTGGCACGGTGTATGCGTGACGGGTACTCGTGTCGCCGCATCGCAAAGGAACTTGGGATTGCCGTTTCAACGGCGTTTGAATGGCGTCATCGAATCCTGGCATCCCTCCGCTCCAGAACTGATCTCGCAGTTACACTGAACGGCATTGTTGAAGCCGACGAGACGTTCTTCCGTAAGTCATATAAAGGGAGCCATTTCAAGAACAAGACGGACCCTGATGCACGCCGAGAAGAGTTTTTCAAGGCATTTGGGCGTTACCCAAGAAGGCACGGTAAAGAAGCCCATAAACGGGGTCGTAGCAAGGAACAAGTGCCCGTGCTGGTGCTACGTGACCGCACCGCTCGCACGGTGTCATTGGTAATGCCGAGTATGAAGACAGAAGAAATCTCTCGTCAATTGTTACCTGCCATCGGTTCCGACACTGTTCTTTGTACGGACGCTTACCGTGGATACAAGACCGTCTGCAAAGCCGCAGGCATCAGGCATGTGGCTCTCAATCAAAACAAAGGGGAGCGTTCGAGAGGCATCTATCATATTCAGAGTGTCAATGCATACCACAGCCGTCTGAAGGGCTGGATGGAACGTTTCAAGGGTGTCGCCACAAAGTATCTCGACAACTACATGACGTGGTTCGCTTACATTGATACAACACGTGACATTGCCAGCGGTACTTGGGAACGTCGCTTTCTTGCCATGTCTTGTATTAATAGCAAGACGGTTCGCTATAAATCTAGCACCTCTGCAGGAAAATGTGTTATTTGCCACCAACCTATAGAAGATGGACAAGGTAGTGGTAGTATGTTCTTTGTATCCCACGAAACAGGAGAACGGGAACTCGATTATCTTTGCCACGATTCTTGTTTCCATGCCTTATATAGGCAGACAGGTTGAGCGAACATTTACTCAGAAGGGAGTCAAATATGCCGATTTTAGAGACATCACGATTGGTGCTTCGCAGATGGGACGGAAAAGACATAGTGCCAATGGCAGAAATCAACGCTGATCCGGAGGTCATGCGTTGGATTGGTGGAGGCACCACTAGAACGGAAGAACAAACGAAAAGGGCTATCGAACACTGGGAAAATGAATGGAACACACAGGGTTACGGTCTACTTGCCGTAGAGGTTAAGGAATCAGGTGAACTTGCCGGATTCGTAGGTATTTCTGTTCCTACTTTTTTACCGGAAGTAATGCCTGCTGTGGAAATAGGTTGGCGGCTCGGGCGTTCCTTCTGGGGAAAAGGCATTGCCACGGAGGCAGCAAGGGAGGTTCTACGTTTCGGATTCGTGGATTGCGGCTTGACCGAGATTCTAAGCATTTGTCAGGTTGGCAATGACGCATCAGAACGCATCATGCAAAAACTTGGAATGCACTTGGAGCGAGAAACGATTGATCCCACCTGTGGTCGTCCAGTAAAGGTCTATGCTATCACCTCTCCGGTGGCGAAGTAAGATCCCTAATGAAAGCAATCTGTACGTGAGAACATCGCCCCCTATGTAAGAACTTGTCGAGTATGAGCGACGTTCCCCTCTGTCCTCAAAATCCACAATTTATCCGAACAGAGCGTAAGAATATCAGCAGTCATAGAGTTCCTTCCTTCGTTTAGATTTCATGCCATGTTTCGCCCTGGGCGCGTTACGGTTACACCTTAGTGTGGCTCTAGTCCTCACAGAACTCAAGAAGTGTACGTCTGATCCTAGTTTGTTAAGTAGGGCCTGCTGAATGAATTGAAATCCCAGTAGTAGCAAGGGTTTCGGGTGTGTTTTGTCGAATACAAGTGTATGGATTTTGAGCGGAACGTGCGAAAAACCGTGCACTTGGAGGACGGACAATGTACGCGAATCATCAAGATCAACAGATACTCCCCGGCGACTTCTTTCTACCGTTCGGTGGTCGACTCAGAGAAGATAATCGTTGGGTTGAGCTCTCCTATCTCATCCCGTGGCGGCGCGTGGAACAAGAATACAGCAAACACTTTAGCAAGGACCTTCGAGGCGGGCGCGCAATGTCCGTTAGAATGGCGCTTGGTGCGCTCATCATTCAGGAACGTGAAGGCTTTTCAGACCGCCACTTGGTTCAACACATCACGGAAAACCCGTACCTGCAGTACTTCCTCGGTCTTGAGGCATATCAGGAAGAACCGCCTTTTGATCCTTCTCTGCTGACATACTTTCGTAAGCGGCTTGGCCCTGATGCTATTAACCAAGTGAATGAGTGGATTGTGCAGGCAGCACGTGAGGAAGAAGAGGATGGAGACGACAACGGTCCCAAAGACAATCCTCCAACCTCCTCCGGGGAAGATGCAAACGGTCGTCCACAAGCAGAATCTCAAGAACCACGCGCGCATCAAGGGAAGCTTATTCTGGATGCAACCTGCGCGCCTGCAGATATTGCGTATCCGACAGACCTGACACTGTTGAACACAGCGCGTGAGAAGTTGGAGGACATCATCGACACACTCCATGCGTCACATGTCGGCTACATGAAGAAACCTAGAGACCGGCGGCGCCAAGCGCGTCGTGACTACTTGCGAACGGCAAAGAACCGAAAGCCAAGCCGGTCAGAGATTCGTAAGGCTATTGGGCGACAGTTGCGCTATGTGGCAAGGGACTTGAGATTCATTGAACAACTGGCAGAACATACACCGCTTACTACCCTCTCGCGGAAACAATACCGCGATCTCTTGGTTATTGGCGAGTTGCATCGCCAACAACGAGAGATGTATCGCACGCGAAGCCACCGGGTTGACGACAGAATCGTCAGCATCGCACAGCCAGACGTTCGACCCATTGTACGTGGAAAAGCAAAAGCGAATGTGGAGTTCGGTTCAAAGGTCGCCATCAGTGTTGTGGACGGATACGCCATGATGGAGAAGACAAGCTGGGATAGCTTCAATGAGGGAACGACCCTGATTGAATCCGTAGAGCGGTATGTTGAGCGCTTCGGTTGCTATCCGGAAGCCGTTCTGGCGGACAAAATCTATCGAACGCGAGAGAACCTCAGGTACTGCAAGGAACACGGAATCCGGTTGAGCGGGCCGAAACTTGGTCGTCCGCCAAAGCATGTGGAGCCAGGAGAAAAGCAACAAGAGCGCGAGGACGTGGGTGAGCGTAACGCGGTGGAAGGGAAATTTGGCGAAGCCAAGCGAAACTATGGGCTTGGCTTGATTCGAGCACGGCTTCGTCAGACGAGCGAGACTGTGATCGCCCTGCAACTGTTGGTCATGAACCTCGAAAAGAGGCTGCGGCTTCTTTTCTGGCTCTTGTTTGGAGAACTCTTTGAGGTTGATTTTTGCATCATGGGGCCTGTGTATTAAATCGTTCAGCAGGCCCTAAGTAAGAGTGGAGCCGCCTAATTCAAGAATGCTGATGGTATTCATTGTAACTACTTCCGCGGCCACACTGAATGTTTCTTTTCCGCGATTTCAACCCCCTCGTGCACAATGGTTAATCGGAAACGTTACGGACAATACGTTTTTATCGGGGCTCCAAATAACTGGAATCAGTCTGATTTGTGGTCATCACGAGTATGATAGGCCAATTTTTCGGATAAGAAGATAAAAGACTGAGGACGCATCGAAATGAGGTTTCCATTGTAACGCAGGGGGTAAAGGAGTGTTTCTTAAACGTAAGTCTAGGCAAGACACAGCAAGGATTCTCAAAACGCTGTACGGGTCACTGTCATGGTTTTTGTTAACCACGTTGAGTGGAGTCTTGGGTGGGCTTCTGGTCATTCCTCAAACTTATCTGTTCGCCCGACTCATCACAGGCATCCCAGCCCATCTAAACGATGAATCCATGATGTTTAGGGTGTGGTGGTTGCTAGGCGGTGCCATTCTCATGCGAGGCGCTTGTAGATACATCATGGAATGGAGCGGTGGACATCTTTCCGTTGGGGTCAAAACTGCTATGCGTCGGACTTTATTAAACCATCTCATTCGGTTTGGTCAAACTGGTTTACATCGGGAACAAGTTGGCGAGTGGATTCAGACCACCTATACGGATATCGAGAATGTAGAACCATTTTTCCGATTGGCTCTTCCGCAGATGATTTTCGCGGTTGTTCTCCCATCAGCGGTCCTCATCGTTGTGTTTTGGATCGACTGGATTTCCGGTCTCATCCTCCTTGTTACGGCTCCGCTGATTCCTTTTTTATGACGCTCCTCGGACGCCTGGCAAAGTCAAGAACTACTCGTCGATGGGAAACCATGCGCCAACTTGGGGGACATTTTTACGATATTGTGAGCGGGCTGACCACGCTTAAATGGTTCAACCGTAGCAAGGCCCAGGTCAGTGTGGTGGCTAAGGTTGGCGAAGCGTATCGGCGAGCCACCATGGACACACTCAAGCTTGCGTTTTTATCCTCGTTTGTCCTGGAATTGCTCGCCACCCTGGGCACGGCAATGGTTGCAGTCGGCGTTGGATTAAGACTGTTGACCGGACATCTCTCATTTACCGACGGGTTGACGACCATCATGCTCGCAGGTGAGTTTTATCTACCATTGCGCAGCCTAGGTGGTCAGTTTCATGCCAGTATGGAAGGGCGCGTTGCCCTGCAGCACATCAATTCCATACTCGATTCTCCGACCCCTGGGTGGACGGTCCCATTGGACAGGGCCATACCATCGGTATCTGTAAACGTTCAAACGACTACCAGTTCAACCTTTCCTCAAACCAATCACCCCATCATTCGCGTTGAGAACGTAATCTATACGTACCCTGAGGCTACTACTCCGGCCTTAGACAGTGTCTCTGTATCCGTGTACGCCGGAGAACGTGTGGCGATCATCGGGCCATCCGGAGCGGGAAAGAGTACCCTATTCTCCTTGCTCCTTGGTTTTGTTCGTCCACAGCACGGATCCGTTTATGTCCATGCTGAGCGCTTGTCCGAGAGAACCATTGCCGCGTGGCGTCACGACGTTGCCTACATTGGACAGCAGCCACACATATTTAGCGGCTCTGTCCTTGAGAACCTCAAACTGGCACGTCCTGCCGCTGAGTTCAATGAGATACAGCGGGTGGCTGAACAAACGGGGGTCGCTGAGTTTGTTCAACATTTAACCCACGGTTATCATACGAAAATTGGCAGCGGAGGCGTTCCTCTGAGTGCCGGGCAGATACAGCGCATTGCTTTAGCAAGGGCCTTGTTAAAATCATGTTCTGTGTGGCTGCTTGACGAGCCGACCGCCCATCTCGATGTGGAAAGCGAACGGTGGTTTATGGAGGTACTCAGACATCTGCCGCCATCTCAGACGGTTCTCATCATTGCCCACCGTCTAAGCACGGTAGAGCGGATGAACAAGGCGTTTCTGGTGCAAAACGGTCGGGTGACCACAGTCGTATCACCCAAGGACTTGGATGAGCGTAAGAAATGGTACGAGGAACTGGGTCTACATTCATTACGATCAGGAGGGTAACAGGATGCGCCGAGTTGTTTTGGAGCCATTTCATCGGAGATGGCGACAGATACTGTTATCAGTCGCACTTGGCTTTTTGACGGTTGGAGCCAACATCGCGCTCATGGCCACCGCTGGCTTTCTGATCGCCAAAGCGGCAACCCATCCATCGACCATCTTACTGCTTTGGGTGCCCATTGTTTCCGTTCGTTTTTTCGGTATAGCGCGAGCAGCTTTCCGTTATATAGAACGACTCACTTCACATGATGCGACGTTTCGAATCTTGTCTGACTTGCGTACGCGCTTATATAGGGTCCTTGAACCACGCTGGCCAGCAGCATTTTCGAAGTGGACGATGGGGAAATTGATGAATACGATGATGAACGATATCGAAGCATTACAAAATGTGTTTCTTCGAGTTATAGCTCCTCCTGCGGTTGCCATTTTGGCAGCAGGGCTGTCGTTAGCCATCATCACACCAAAAGGCGGGTTCAGTTTAGCTTGCGCCTTATTGATGGGATTAACTATGGTCGGCGTAATTTTTCCTGTTGTCGCCCATCTCAGTAGTCGTCGCTTACACAAGGAAGGTATCGACGAGCGCACCACTTTGTCTCAGCAAATTTCCGATATGATTACAGGCATGGCGGATCTCATCATGACTGACGACGGCGGACGAAATTTTTTGTCCGCGCTAGATGAGCGACAAAAGAGACTCAATGCCATTCAATTACGCTTGACTTGGAGGCAGGGTCTGCTAGAGGGGCTAATCACGGTAACCACCGCAGGAACCGCATGGGCCATGCTGATGCTTGCGTTACCTCGTGTCCAGCATGGTCTCCTCACTAGTGTGATGCTCTGTGTCGTAATTTTGACTGCTTTGACCAGCTTTGAGGCGGTACTGCCGCTTCCAAACGCCTTTGCGACACTCGGCGAAAGCATCTCGGCGTTCCGGAGATTACAGGATATCGAAAACTGGCCGATACCGGCACCAGATCCTGGCCCAAAGTCAACTACGGTAGAGTCGTCTCAATCGATTGACACATCGTCACAATCCCAGTTAAGCCTTGAAAATCTGCAATCCAAGCCCCTGCTCGATAGCTCATGTCCAAAGTCATGGCACATTCAAGCGAAACACGTATCGTTCGCCTACACGTCCCCACAGCGCAATGTACTGACGGACATCACATTTGATGCTTGGCCAGGTAAACATATCGCGATTGTCGGCCACAATGGCGCTGGTAAGAGTACCTTAATTCAGTTGCTGACGCGATTATGGGATGTTCAAGACGGGGCCATCAAGATTGACGGTGTAGATATACGTCAATTACCCGGTGAGACTGTGCGCGCAGGGTTCGCAGTGGTGAGTGCCCATGCGCATATATTCCATGCCTCCATCGCGGACAATTTGAAAATTGCAAAGCCAACAGCCAGTATGGAAGAGTTGTATCACGTCGTACAGGCAGCCCAGTTGCAGGAATGGATTGAACAATTACCAGATGGATATGACACCCTTGTAGGGGAGGTCGGTCTTGCACCTTCCGGGGGACAGCGCCAACGTATTGCTATTGCCCGTGCCATTTTAGCGAATCCGAAAGTGTTCCTTCTGGATGAGCCGCTTGAATCCCTTGATTCCAAAACTGCACCACGGGTTCAGGCGATGTTGGAGGAGGTTACTCGGCACAAAACGGCGATTTGGATCACGCATCAGTTACGAACGTTAGGTCCGATGGACGAGATTTTAGTTCTGCATGAGGGGAGAATCATCGAACGTGGCCGACATGCCGAATTGCTTAATCAAAATGGACGTTATCGGCAAATGTGGGACATCGAGCAGAACATGTTTCCGTGAGTTAATAGTCCAAGTGACCGCCAAGTTCCAAGCGCCGACGAAACACCCAATAGGTCCATGCTTGATAAACCAAAACGATAGGCAACACGCTCAAAGCAACGGCTGTCATCACCGTTAACGAATAATGACCACTTGCTGCGTTATAAATCGTTAAGTCCCAAGCGGGATTCAATGAACTAATCATGACACGAGGGAACAAGTCGTAAAACACAGTTGCGGTGGAACATGCGATGGTCAAGGCACTCAGCAAAAACGCCCAGCCATCATGTTCGGTATAGATGAGGAATGGTACAGACAGTAGCGCCATACCCGCAAGAACCGGCAAACTTCCCGGATCGAGGCCAACTTTTTGGAAGAGGTCCGTTTGAAAGTAACTGTAGATGACAAATAAGAACATGGCGATGGATGTCCAGACCCCAATCCGCTTGGCCACGAACCTCGCCTTTGCCCGAAGATCTCCACCCAAGCGCAGTGTCAGGAATAGCGCACCATGCAGCACGCACATCAATGCCATGGCGACTCCACCAAGTACCGTAAACGGACTAATCAAATCCCAGAAGGTGCCGACATAATTCATATGAGCATCAATGGGAACACCTTTCATCAGGTTGGCTAGCGCGACGCCCCACAAGACGGGAGGCAATAAGCTGCCCACACATGCAGCCCAATCCCAAAATGTACGCCAACCGGAATGACTCAGTTTGCTGCGGAACTCAAAAGCCACTCCGCGTGCCATCAAAGCAAGTAGTAAGACGAACAAGGCGACATAAAAGCCGCTGAATAGAGTGGCGTACCAATTCGGGAAAGCAGCAAACATGGAAGCACCGGCTGAAATGAACCATACTTCGTTGGCGTCCCAGAAAGGTCCAATACTGTTGATGAGTAGTCTTCGTTGTTCATCTGTTTTCCCCAAAAAGGGAGTCAGGATGCCCACGCCAAAATCGAACCCTTCAAGCACAAAAAAACCGGTGAACAGCACGGCAATAATGATAAACCACAAGGCATTGAGACTCATGAAGATCACCCTAACTGAGTTGATTTTACATGTCTATAGAGAACCATCGTCCATTTAAGGTTCGAAAACGGGTCGAACGGATTTTGCGTCCATTTCATCAGGACCAAGTTCAGAATCCGGCCCCTTACGAATGAACTTGACGAATAGGTATACATCCACTACTGCGAATGCAGCATACACTGCGCCAAAACTGAGAATTGTCATCCAAACCAACGGTGCTCCGACCGTTGGTGAAATACTATCTGTCGTCTTTAGTAAGCCATTCACCGCCCAAGGTTGCCTCCCCATCTCCGTCATTAGCCAGCCGGTAGTATTGGCGATAAACGGAAGGCAAATCGCCCAAGGCATCAGCCGTAAATACGTACGCCGCTTTACTAGCCATTCATCATCCTTCAGTCCACGGAATGCACCGTATAAGGCGAGTAGAATCATCAAAGTACCAGCCAGGACCATCACGCGAAACGTCCAAAAGGTCACCCAGACAGAGGGAACGTAATTCCCTGGACCGTATTGATGGACATATTGTGCCTGCAATTCGTCAATGCCAGTCACCGCACCATAAGTATGGTTGTACGAAAGTATGCTGAGCGCATACGGAATCTCGATGTCAATTGGATTCCGGTGATGTGCGGCATCAATCCAAGCGACGAGCGACCATGGAGCGTGGTATGGGCTAGTGTGCCAGAGTGCTTCAGAGGCAGCCATCTTCATGGGCTGTGTGTGGATCAAAAGTTGTCCCTGAGCATGCCCTACAACAGCAACCAACACACTCGAAATAAGCCCTGTATACACGGCAATCCGAAACGATTGGGCAAATAACTTGACCTCGCGTCGTCGAAATAGATAGTAGGCACTGACACCCGCTACGAAAAAGGCCCCGGTGGTAATCGCACCGAGCCAAACGTGAGGAAATTCGACCCGTAATTGCGGGTTGGTTATCAGTGCCCCAAAACTATTCATTTCCGCGCGCCCATGGGCGATCGTATAACCAACTGGCTCTTGCATAAATGCATTTGCTGTCAGAATCCAAAACGCGGATATACTCACGCCAATGGCCACCATCCAGATGGAGAATAAATGTACCTTTGGAGGCAGCTTATCCCACCCAAACAACCAAGCTCCGATGAACGCAGATTCCAGAAAAAATGCGGCCAAGGATTCCACTGCAAGTGGGGGCCAAAGACATCTCCAACAAATCGGGAATAGGCAGACCAGTTCATGCCAAACTGGAATTCCTGCATGATGCCGGTGACTACGCCTAGCGCGAAATTGATCAGAAAGAGCTTGCCCCAAAATTGTGCCATACGCCGATACATACGATCGTCTTTTACGATGTAAAGAGTTTCCATAATACTGATGAGAAACGCCAAGCCGATGGTCAACGGTACAAACAAAAAGTGATACACGGTTACAATCCCGAACTGCCATCGGTCTAGCCACACAACCCACATATGTTTCACCTCAATATGCCCATTTCGCGTAATCTTGCCATGTAGTGTGACTCCGCATCGGAAATTTTATACAACGGAACAACTTGTTGAATTTACGATACCTAAACGGCATGCCTTTCTTTTTTTTTTTTTTTTTGGAAAAAAATTTTTGGGGTGAGGAAAGGCCTGAAACGAACCTGGTTTCTGGTCTCACTGTTTTGAAGCGACGGAGCGGATTCTTGATCCTCTAGTACCAGCTTTCGGGCTGTTGGGATGCACAAGAATTGGAGCATATGTTCTACGTACACGCAATTGGAGTTGACTATCAGGACGGGAAGTACGTGATATACGCCCAGGTGTTAAATCCCATGGCCATCGCCAAAGAATCTGCAAAATCAGAGGAGAAAACAGGAGCATGGATTGGCATGGGGGTGGGGCTATCTTTTGACGAAGCGGTTCAAAACTTGTACGCCACGACTCAACGAAGAGTCTATTGGGGGCATATGGATGCCATCGTCTTAAGTGAGACAGTCTTGGCGCAAAAAGGGGTTCAAGAGGTGCTTGACGACTTGACGCGTTATCATGAAATTCGTTATACACCGTGGATGTTTTGTACGAATACCCCTGTTTCCAAGGTATTGACGGCCGAGCCTATCCTCGAATCATCGCCTGTATATTCCGTGTTGAGCGATCCGAACGAGGTATACAACCAAAGTTCCTTCATCAAACCGCTACGCCTGCATCGATTCATTGTGAACCTACAAGAGCCAGGCCGTCCGAGTATTCTTACTGAGATTTCTGTTACAGAAAACCAATGGTATGACGCAAAAACCACACATCCTGAAATTAAGATGTCGGGATATGGACTGCTTCGGGGGGAAAACTAGTGGGTCGTCTGTCCGATGACGAGGCAACTGGACTGCGCTGGTTCTTGCCGTATCTTCCACGCGCTATTGTTACGCTGGATCGACGTGGGGATTCAATCGCGACAGTTGTTTTCAATTCTCATAGGTATCGTGTCCGACCTGTTATCATCAGGGGAAGCTTGAAGTTTGATGTCCAAGTAAAAGTCGGCGGTGTCATCGATCAGATGGGACAGTCTGTGTCGGAAGCACAGGTGAAATCAATGGTTGCTCAAAAAATCGAAAAGGATATCCGCAAAACGTACGATAAAGGCCTGCGATTTGGGGTTGATATCTACAGTCTTGCTGATTCACTTTACCGCCGTAATCCAAAAGCGTTTCATCGTTTTGTAACGAACGATGGACACGTAAAGTTAAGTGAAGATTCACTGCAACGTATACAAGTAGAGGTCACAATCAAGGATGCGGGTAAGCTCACGAAACCTGCAACTCGATTTACTTCATAGTAGGCTAGCGCAATATCCCCCTTCAGGAAAGTGAATAAACAACCGATATGATGAATTTTGATACCGCCTACAGCGCTAGGCTTCCATTTTCATTCCGCCATAAAATCCGATCTACGAATTAATGAACCAAAGAATCTACATAGACGTTTTCCACCACAAAATCCGAAGACCCCAATTTTTTACCAACAACCGGATTTCCAACAAAGAATGATTCTGCTCCTTTAAGATTTAGCCCAGTTGTCTTTAGAGCACCAGCTTGATTTAGGTTTCCGAGTACCATCATTCCGTTACTGGATATGGAATGTTTCAGAGCCGATACCGTTGCGCTGAAAGATTGCGGTGATGTGTACGCCATATAACTGAGTACTTGAGTTGGTTTGAGTTGTGGCTTGTTGACCGCCGGTCGTTGCATTCGAAGTCGTTTGGTTTGTAGCGGTTTGATTTGTTGATGCTTGATTTCCTGAAGTTCCGGTATTTGACGACTGGCTCGGGGTGTTGTTCGTACCACATCCGACAACAGTGCCAAGGGCCAATGCACCAGTGACACCGAGTCCGGCCCATTTGAGAGATCGTTTAGTAAAGTTCATTTTCTAAAACCTCCTAAATCTATAGTTGGTGTCGGTTGTGCCGCACCGGAACGAGCGTATTGAGCCTCTGATCAACAGAGACCTGCATGATGCGGATCTGACCTCCCTGAATCACACTCTGAAGGATAGGTCAATTGGGAGAGGTGTTCTGTAATGCAGATTACATAGGTGAGCAGGTCGCATCGGGTATGATTAGTCCGTGGAACAAACGAGATGACAAGCACGGTATACAATTATTCGTTCAAGAAGGCGACTCCATCAATCCAGACAGAAGCGAATGGAAACCAAACTCCATGCAGTCAGAAGATGACTAAGGATGGCCGATATTGCGTTGATGCGCTGGCACATAATAACGGTGGCGATTAACGAACGGATGGATGTGATTCCTGAATTTCCGAAGTCGAACGGGTTGGTGGATCAGTTGACTTTTGCATTGATGGAAGATTTTTTTACAGCTTATCCACCAGACGGTACGACGTGTCCAAAAGGGGATGTATGTTGATGAGTGAAAAAATCCAAGTGCGACTGGTTGTCAAAGGGATGACTTGTACGGGGTGTGAAGAACATGTTCAAAAAGCGCTGCACAGCGTGGGAGCAGAGAACATAGTCGCCGATTTCCGACGTGGTGAAGCCAGGTTTGACATTGATGATGAGACTCGCATCGAAGCGACGAAACATGCCATTACTGAGTCTGGGTATGAACCAGGTGACGTGGAGGTGCTGAATCGGTCGAGAGGGGAATCCGTATCTAACGGAGGCCAATTTGACTATGACCTGCTCATCATTGGCTCAGGCGGAGCGGCATTCTCCGCAGCGATACAAGCTGCTTCTTACGGTGCAAAGGTCGCCATGGTAGAACGAGGAACCATTGGCGGCACGTGTGTAAATATCGGTTGTGTCCCCTCGAAGACGATGCTGCGAGCCGGTGAAATCAATTACCTGGCGGAACATAGAAAATAGAACAGACTTTCTGAACGTGAAATCACCCAAATTATAGATTAAAACCTTCGTGAAGTCAGGTGTTCAGAAAATGAGGACTTTCTGAACGGGTGACAGTACGAATTCATGTCAGCGCAAGGCTGAAAATGGAATCCTTTTTGTTGAACAAAGCGATTCCATGCATACGGAAGGCGATCCGCCCACTATTTCCCCATCAGTCAATATTGCAATATTTGCTTTTAGTACACCACCGACCACGTCACACATCCTCTTTCACCATTACCCCAAGTGATTGACACGGAGCGTCCGGATGCCGTGGTGATACTTATTATCCCGTGATTTGTAATTTGGTGGTATAAGGAATAAAATATCTGTCTTGTAAAATGTGGATTAAGAATGCATCCGACCAGTCTCGTACATAATGTCTCATATAAAGTACTTTCTTAGGAGAAACCGACTATGAACTATGAACATCCAATCATTCATCTGTATGAGAACATCCTTTATCATCGAATACATGGGTTTTCTCCATATTTTTTTGCCGGTGATGAAGGCAAACGTAACGCGAGGATTATCACGCGATATGTACTACAGGAGAAAGAGCATTGGAACCATGAGGATATTTGCTGTGGCATTTGTCGCGAGCTTCTTGCAGAATACCGACTAGCCGGTATGTTAAAAACCTATTTTCAGAACTCTATATTTAAAGTAATTGAAAATGCTTATCCGGGGGAGTTCCAGCCCTGGGAATTGATTAAGGCAAGGAAACATGTATTTGTAGGCGAAACGGGAAGAGATATGGCACGGAAAGCAGTCAGATGGATGGTTGTGGACAAATTAAATTATACGTTAAAGGACTTACATAAAATCACTATCAAGACATTTATCGACTACAAATTGGACAGCATGGTTAACAAAATATACCACGGATCCCCCTGGGAGGCGATTCAAGATGCGGGATTCGGTCCTTGCCACCCATGGGAAATTCATCAGGTTCCCAACGGATATTGGCAGGGCGAGAATGGGCGAATACATGCCATTGCAGCAACCAAATGGTTAATCGAGGAGAAACTAAGGATCCCTGTCGAAGCGATCCCATCGAGCGTTCGATCTTTGCACTTCAAACAAAATGGACTTGGAACAATGCTGAAGGATGTTTTTTCAGGTTCCATTTATGGAGCAATCGAAGCGACATATCCTGGAAGGTTCAAACAATGGCAACTCTCTTCTGTGGGGAACGGGTATTGGAATGGGCCGGAAGGACTTACTCATGCAAAAGAAGCACTGGAATGGCTATTATTCGAAAAGTTGAATTTGGAAATTGATGAAATCCCGTATCGAGTATCCGTAAAGGCCTTTCAAAAACACGGGCTGGGTAATATGTTGAAGCAACTATTTCATGGCTCAGTCTCCAAAGCGCTGAACCTCATTTATCCTGGGCAGTTTACAACAGAAATCCTCCAAGGTGCAAAAAGAGCTACTCTCGATAAAGTGAATTAAAAATAGTACTAGATACAAGGCGCAAATATTGCAACATTCGACAGATCTGTGATGTCCATGAGAAGGGGGAGTCGGCGTGAAACAAACCTTATCTTGGTTTCAGGTAATTACACTTTCATCCTCCAGCTACTTGCCGTTGATGTTCTGGTTCTTCCCTCGTATTGCCGTAGAGCAGGCAGGCTTGGATGCTTTGTGGGCGGTACTTGGAGTTGTTATTGTAGGGGTAATAACTGGCTGGATAATAGGTCTGAATAATGAGCGATTTCCAAAAGCCACGGGAGCAGACATGAGCAGGGTAGTTTGGGGAAAATGGATCGGTACCGCAGTGGATGTGTTGTACTTCCCAGTTTATCTCTGTTTCACTGCTTTGTGCATTTTCTTTTTCGTTACCGTGTTAAACAGTTTCTTCCCAAATACACCATTATGGATATTGGTTGTTACACTGTGTCTTGTTGCGGCTAGGGGAGCTTGGCTCGGGATTGAGTCCTTAGCACGTGTTGCCAGCATCATACACCCATTTACTTGGCTTGGCATAGTTGTCATTTTCCTGGTTCTCCTATTTCAAGCACATCGCTTGTGGATTCCACATACCGTGACCAGTTGGACGAACACCATTAACGGTATTTATCATCTGTATCCACTGTACTTTGGGTTTGATATCGTCCTCATGCTGAACCCCTATTACCAACATAAAAAGCGGCAATCGGTTTGGTATCCCATCATCAGCACTATCGCTGGAGGAGTTATAATTGTAGTCGTATCTCTTGCGGTGATCTTAAATTTGGGGTGGGAAGCCACTAGAGACATCTCTTTCTCACTTCCATTTGCCATTCAATTACTTCGCTTGACGGGCTCGCCGGTTGAACGAGTGGGAATTTTTATCATCATTCTTGCCACGGCTTTTACGGTGTTGTTTGTTAGTAACGCGATATGGGCGCTATCAACACTGACGGCGCGAATCTTCAATATGTCAGGTGACAAATACAAATGGTTTATTTCGCCCGTGGCCATTCTTACCATGATAGTCGCTTGTTCTTTCCGAAATGAACAACAAGCCTTTCAGTTCCTCGATAAATACTTGGTTCCATTGAGTTGGGTCGTATTGCTTAGCATACCTCTTCTACTATGGATGACCGCGAAACTGCGTGGCCTAAAGACGGAACCTGTGCCAAGTCAGAGAACGGAAACCTAGCCCGAGTTAACGAACCCTAAGGACCTGCATATGAGTACTCAGTTTATATCCCCGTTTGTTGTTCGAGTATCCATTCCTTCACTTTCTGTAACTTTCCATCAAAAGCTCTTCGAAGAAGGCCAGTACATCGATACTGAAAGAAGTACCTTAGTGTTAGCTTTTTTACAGCCTCATGGTAAGAGGAAAATCCGATCCTTTCAAAAAGAAGCCAATCCATAGCTTGTTTAACATGGTCTGGGTCCCGCCAGAAGTTCATCGGCACCGTGTGAAATTCCCATGGTTTAAATTGACCGGGATAGATCATATCAATGATGCGGTAAGGTGACTGTCCCAATCGATTAAATACACCGCGCAACCCATGTTGCTTAAAAAAGTGATTCGTGATTCGGTGCGGAATCTCGTTGTGTGGGATGCGACATTTCTCTTCAATTACAAATCGAATCGCGTCAAGAGCCCTCTGTTGCCCTTCATCTCGTTTCCAATACCCATGTGAAACCTGTTTGAACGCCCAGGGATCAAATCTGCCAGGGTAAGCGTTTTGAATCACTTGAGTAAAATTCCAACCATGGGTCATTGCCGGTGGACGTAAACGATGATCCCATAGGATTTCTGCGCTCACGCGACTGGGAATTTCCTCGAGTCGAATTCCTAAGTAGTCTTCAATCAAAAAACGTGTGATATAAGCTAAGTATTTTTTGCCTCGTTCTCCGACAAAAAAGTAGTTCGGAAATCGACATCGATTGCCGTTTAACACGTCCTGATACACTTGAATGACTTTCTCTTGCTCCGTCATTTCCATTCCTCCGGTTCGATCCATCGATGAATAATTGCTCACCACTTGGTTATCATAACCTCTTCATACGTTAGCACTTGCATCACCCCTACGTTAAAACGGCCCTGACTGTGGTCAAATCAGGACCGTGTGATTTCCCGAGTATATGTAGTGTCTTACCTGCGCGTAAAGATAAGTATACCCATCCAATTCCTTTCCCCGTTCCTTCAAGTAATTGAAAAGCTGTGCTCGATGATTGTGAACGTGCGTCAAAGATCCCAACAACCATACTTTCAACTTAGCTGTTATCCGTAAAATGATGTAGTTTCTTTTGTTTCAAATTCCCCATTTAAAATTCCGCTATTTTCAGATTTGGGCTTACCGTACAATTTTCCTTTTTTGATATGGTGATCCCTATTATTCCATTCATGTGAAGAAAATCCGCATTGAAAGTACTCTGCCGTTGTACGGTATTTATTTTGTATCAAGTGAGTGTAGTCAAATGATACGGACAAAGTGTTCAAGAATTCATAAATAAAGTTTGGATGTGTATCCACTTCAAAAAAAGGGTCAGGGGTTTATGGGGTAATGGTGATAATTTTATCATAGCAGGTAGAATGTCGAGGAACTGCCTTTACAGGGAATTACTGGGCCTATGGAGGTACTGGATGTACACGTCCACTGTTGTCCGGACTATATAGAGGTTACGGCTATGGAAGCACATTCAATATTGAACGAGACGGAAAATTGTCAGATAATATTTATGAGATTCTTAATACGAGCTCACCAGTATAAACGTCAGACAAGCCTAGGGAATAACTTTGCGAACAGAGAGATGGGACGAATGAATGATAAACAGATGGATGCGTGGTGGGGTGAACAGGCACGTATGGCAGCACAAGAGGGCATTCTGAGTGAGGAAGAAAGCCGCGAATGGCTAGAACTGGCCCGGGTGGCTATGGAATCCGACGTGACGAAGGAGCAGTTTAGAGCTTTCTTAGAGTCAGAAGCACAAAAAATAGGGAAGGTGATTAAGACCTGAATCCGTGACGTCTGTAGAGACTGGTCAAGGTAGTTTTGAACATGACTCCAAGCGTCGGCGAGCAGTCAACAGAGTGGTTCATTTTTGCATGTGAAGAGAGGAGTCTGTGAATTTGTCCGCAGGTGAATAACCCCTTCGTTTCAGGGATGCATTCACATGTGGATACATCGGACGCTCTTTCCCTTCGTATAGTCGCCTAAACACGGGCAACCACCGGTTACCTCGTCCGAATCGTAGCCGTGTCTGCCTCGCGTGTCTCGTCATTTTCGCCGCAAGCGTGATGAGATTCTGGATCACGGTGCGTATGCGTCGCCTCTCTGCTTTCTTCCGAATCGGTGCATCCTGCTCTCTCAGGCTCTCCTGTCCGATGATGCGCAACAGGTTATATGCCAGTACACCAAAATGCAAGACAAGGTCGTTCGTTGCAAACTTCCCCGAGGGCAACCGTTCCAAATCTAAATCTGTCTTGATCTCGCTATGAAATTGCTCCATCGTTCCATGTGCATGATACAGGTCGATGATCACCTCTGGAGCCTCTGGCAAGCTCGTGACGTAGACGTTTACCTCAATGCTCGGGATGAGTAATGCTTGACCGTCGCTCTGGATCGTGCGTTCAATCACTTCAAACACCATCCGGACCGGTTTTTCTAATCCCTTCATTGGAGACAGGATGGACCCTCTGTACACCTTCTTCCCTGCACGGGGCTCTGTGTAGGTACCGTGTTGCTCAGCCGTCAGCAACCACGCATTCGGGTTCTCCTTACGTAGGTTCTTCTTCACGATAAAGTCGGCCGAGGTTTCGTCGGCCCTGCATACGACTAAGTTTTCTACGCTGTCATTTCCCGCATCTAAGCGTACGAGTAGGCGCTTGTCCGAAATTCGTTGAGCATAGCGGATACTCTGAGCCAGAAACGCGGCGGTCCCCTTTTGACAATGTGTACTTCCCGTTCGGAACTCTACGTGAACGGCGTATCCTTCCTGTCCTAAGTAAGCGAAAATCGGCGCGTATCCGTCGCACCCTTTATAGGTACGAGACACGCCCTCCTTCTTGGTTCCTGAGTTGTCAAATGGGGATACATCAATGTCAAGCGGTAGATATTCACGATGCCCATCCCCCAGTACAATGGGTGCAAGGTACACGCCCACCTTGCTCAATAGGTCAGCTGATTCTTCGAGGATAACCGATTGCCAGTCACATTTTTCTTCGGGTGCTACGAGATCCAGGCGTTGGCGTAGTGTTGGACTCGACGGTACATTGGAAATGGTCAGCGCTTCAGGGAAGAACTCGTCCTGACGCAACGGCTCAATGTGGTCAAAGTCGCTCTTCCCCTGACACAAGAGGCCCAGGTAGGCGTAGGCAACATCTTGATTCGAAATTTCCGTATACGCGCGCCCTGGGACAGGGAGGGCATTGAGACGTGCGGATAGTTGAGTCTTGCCAAGGAGCAGTCCAACCAGAGCAAGTCCAGAATGGGATGTCAATATTTCATCTGACTCTTCGATCACAAAACCCATGAAGGCACCACCAAGTAGGTGAGGTAGATTCGTCCATCTGATAGCGCCATTTTACTTGATTTCACGCGATTTTTGTCGTCCTCTTGAAAATCCACGTCACGGATTCAGGTAAGAAATAACCGATTTCCTTTTGGTATGGTGAATCGGCACAGATGGCTCGGCCGAACCGGATGCACTTGTAAAATCGAGAATACACGTCGTTTTCTGCGAATGATACATAAACAGCAATAGGAGAAGTCCAGGAGCCAGAAAAAAGGCTAATGGCCGTGGCGTAGATCGTAAGGGTGAGGCGAGTTGAGTCGAGAACACAAGGCGAAGATAATAGGCTGGTTTTTTGTATGACGTGCAATCACTTGCGGTCAGCTGAAGAAATGTCTGCTGTTTTCAAAGCAGGCTTTCACCAGGAAGGTGAACAGGACTACCCTCTTGCAATTTATTCATGCAGTTATTTACATTATTTGGGCAGGGCGGGGTACTTCCTAACTTCTCAGCTGCTTGATGTCTTTCGCAGACTCCGTACGGGAATAGCCCGCTTTGGTCTACTCTAAAAACCGTCCTCATAACCTTTGTCGATGACTCCATAGGTACGAGTTCCCCACACTTTGCACACCACACCAATGGACTTTGTTCGGGATTCCCTCTATAATCCAACACCCTTTACCCAACCTTTCACTCAAGCCACAAAAAGTATCATATCACGCTGGAAGTGTCGAAAAATGGCAGAATATAATATTTTATACATGCCAAATGTATGCATTTTTTGGAAAATTAGTAAAATATATAAAATTGAAATTTCTTTTTTCACGGTAGGGGTGGTTAAATCATATGGCCGTATTGCTGTTAGCCACTGCTAGTACTGCGAACAGTCTTTTGATCATTTGAATGGCAAATTACGCTCGCGAAAAAGTGAAACAAGATAAGCGGTATTTGTGGATGCATCTTGTGGTAGTCGCACTTTGTTGGCTAGACCTCATCATTACAGTAAAAGTCTCAGGAGTAATACTACACCACCTCTAGAGAAGGGGCATCGCTTACCTATGATCCGGTTCCGAAAACCAAGACTCATCAAGGCGTTAAAGGAATTCGAGAAAACCGGTGTCGTTGCCCGATAATACTCAGAACGAAATATTGAGCCCTGACGTTTCAGTGAATGACAGAGTCTTAAGACAAATATTCCAAAATTGTTCCGATGTGGTTTTCCGTCCAGTTCTCGTCCATAGGCAAACCAAAATGTTTTTAATTTATGTCGATGGTTTAAATGACGCCAAGGCGCTTGATGAGGTTGTCCTAAAGCCTATGATGTTTGAAGGACTTCCCAATGGATTAGGCAAAGTCCCTACGTTCAGACAGGGGTCATCTTACGAAACGGAAAAAATCGTACGTTAAGGCTCTCACCTGTCAGATTGGGATCACAGACGCTCCGGTCACGTCGTCAGAAAACCAAAATGGAGGCTATTCTAGCGCCTCTATTTTGGTCTTCCTGACGTCAGTTTGAGGTATAACCAAGCGGACATTTCAGAATAGTTCTAATCCCTACGCGACTTTTGCGCATTCTGGGTATCCGCTGAGTATATGACCCAAACCAATGCGTATATTTTTGGATTTCGGGGGAGATATTCTTAAAATATCATTGATTTAGTGCAGTTGATGGTGACATAATGGCCGCACTATTTCTAGCTGCCGCTAGTACTGCGAATACCTTTTTGATCGTTCGAATGACCAATGGAGCAATGAAGGACAATCGAAACATCTGGCTGTACCTTGTGGTCTTGGGATTAGGTTGGGTAGCCTCGTTACTTTGAAGGCTTTAGCGGCTGTAATGCACCACGTTTATCCATTTTTGAAAACAGGATCTTAATCCTTTTCATCAATCAGTGACTGAGGACTCTTGTTCTTAGGAATCCCACGATTATGAAGGTGGCATGCATTATCGAACGCTCCAAGGACGCTATCACAATGGCACAAACCACCATGATTTTAATGTTGGCGATTGGGTTAAATGATCACGTGATTTTGATTCCTCTTTTGTTGCGCGCAGCCGGACGTGATGCTTGGCTTGCGGTGTGTTTGACGAGTCTGTTAGTATTCGTCGCGATGATGTTTATGCAGTACGTAATCCGTGCTTCAAAGCAACAACATATCGGACTTTGGCTACGTGAACAGATACCGCCTTTGCTCGCGAATGGTCTCCTTTGCTTGATGGCGCTGCCGTTATTTGTGGCGGCTCTAGTCACCTTTCGTGACACAGTTTTTTGGGCAAAAATTACCCTGTTACCTGTGACGCCGAATTTTGTCCTGGTACTTGTTCTAGCCGCTCTGTGCTTCTATTGTGCTTACGCGGGTATTGCCTCCATCGCCATCGCCAGTGGAATTTTGCTTCCCTTTGTTGTTGTGTTTGGCTTTTTTGTAGGTACATCCAACATCCCACACAAGGATATGTCCTTGTTGTTCCCACTTCTGGAACACGGGTGGAATCCGGTGTTTCGGGGGATATTGTATTCTGCATCTGGTTTTTCGGAACTATTCATGATTCTTTGTATGCAGCATTACATAAAATCAGAAGTTCGTTATTGGATGCTGGCCCTCAATGTACTGATACTGCTGGTACTCACTTTAGGTCCGCTTTATGGGGCCATCGTCGAATTTGGGCCAAAGGAGGCAACCAGCATGCGCTTTCCGGCCTTCGAGGAATGGCGTTTAATCACTTTCGGGCATTTTTTTGAACACCTAGACTTTCTTGGAATTTACCAATGGTTATCCGGGGCTTTTGTTCGTATCTCCTTTACAGCATTCCTGATCGTGGAGATTTTCGGGATGCGGAAAGGCCGGGGACGAACCTGGTTTCTCGGATTACTATTCGGCACACTTTGTGTATTTGCTATCGTTCGCATTAGCGATACGCAGTTTTTGGGCCTTTTGCAGCGGGTGGTAGCTCCGGGATATTTGTATTGCGTGACTGCAATCGCCCTCTTGCTTGTTATCATCGCTTGGAAGTCGAAACGAAGAAAGGTACATACCCGATGAAACTCAGGTTTCGTGAAAAACATCCCCAGCAGAAAATCCACCGGCGACTTGAGGAAAATTTGTCCATGATCGAAAAAACGTTTTCGCAGACTGAGGAGGTGGTGTCCCGTCAGGTCATACTTGGCAGCTCCCGCCGTCCACGTAAAGTAGTCTTTGTCTACTGTAAGGGGATGGTCGATCTTGATCGTTTCAACCGCGACATTTTGGGGATCCTGTATGAATATTTTTTGCAATTGGATGGATGCCGTCTCTCTGCGGAACAATTGGAGGAAACACTTCCCATTGATCTCGAAACAACGGAGCGCCTGTTTGACCCACTGGTTCCCGAGATCTTTCGTGGTCACTTGGTCCTGTTGGTGGATGGCATTGATGTTGCCTATGTCGCCAATCTATCCAATCCCCCGAATCGTCAACCGGAAGAACCGAACACCGAGACCTCCGTGCGAGGACCAAAGGACGGATTTATCGAGGCGCTGGAGACCAATGTCGCTTTGATTCGCAAGCGCCTGCCAACCGAGACGCTGTGTACTGAGTCGTTTACGATAGGGGTACGCACTCAATCGAAGGTTTCCCTTCTGTATATCCGGGACATTATTGATCCGTCCGTTCTTACACAGATCCGAGATCGGATTCAGAGCATCCATGTCGATGCGGTGTATGCCAGTGCGCAACTGGAGGAGTTTTTGTCTGACTCCAAATTTTTCATAGTGCCGATGTTCGCTTATTCCGGTCGACCAGACTTTGTGGTTGGAGCCTTGTTGCGTGGGAGGTTCGCCATTATTCTTGATGGAACACCCACCGCCATCATGGGGCCAACAAATATGTCGTTCCTGTTGCAATCAGCCGAAGACGAGTACATATCTTACGTGTTCCTCATGCTGCAACGTGGGTTGAGATTTTTTGGATTTCTTATCACTTTATTACTCCCTGGTCTTTACGTAGCAATTTGTACTTATCACCAAGAGCAAATTCCGTTGGCCTTGCTTAGCACCCTGGCCACCTCTCGACGCGGGACGCCCCTTCCCACTTCATGTGAGGCACTTCTGATGCTGCTGATGTTTGAATTGTTCCGTGAGGCGGGGAACCGTCTTCCTAGTAAACTCGGCCAAACGTTGACCGTAGTTGGCGGACTCGTCATAGGGGAGTCAGCGATTTCTGCCGGTATGACGAGTCCGACATTGTTGGTGGTCACGGCCACCGCGGCGGTTGCCTCCTTTACCATTCCCAATCAGTCATTAGCTGGAATCATCATCCTTTTCCGTTTCTTCATCCTGATCGTGTCGTCCATTCTCGGAGAGTTTGGATTTCTTATCTCCAGCTTTGCGGTGTTGGTATACTTGTCCACGGTTCGTTCCTTTGGCATTCCGTACCTTACTCCTTTTAGTCCGTTCCATGCCCGTGATTTGTCCTACACGTTCAATAGCGTGACTGCTCATCAGGGGCGGAAGCGACCGATCATTTTGCGAACAAAGGACCAAACACGGAATGAAGGATGACATGAAACGGCTTCGTCACAAGTATTGGGCGCGGATCAAGATGTTTTTGTTTCTGTGTTTGTGTGTTCCGCTTCTTCCTGGCTGTTGGGATTCACAGGAACTGGAGCATATGTTCTACATACATGCACTTGGTATCGATTATCAAGATGGGAAATACATTATATACGCTCAGATTTTGGATCCAACGGCACTCTCCAAAGAGTCTCAGAAATCAGAAGAGGGACTCGGGGCATGGGTTGGCGTAGGTGTGGGGCAATCTTATGAAGATGCTATCCATGATTTGTATGCTACGTCTCAAAGAAGGATACGATGGGGGCATTTAAATGCCATCGTTTTCAGTGAACCACTCTTGGCGCAAAAAGGTGTTCAGGAGTCACTCGACATGGTTACACGTTATGAAGAAATTCGTTATATACCATGGGTATATTGTACGGATAGCTCTATTCCCAAGGTGTTATCATCGGCACCCATCCTCGAATCATCGCCTGTATTTTCTTTTTTGAGCGATCCGTACGCGGTATACAGACAAAGCTCTTTCATTGAACCCGTGCGCCTGCACAGATTCATTACGAATCTGCAAGAACCAGGTCGCCCGGGTATTCTTCCGGAGATCTCGGTGAAAGAAAACCGTTGGTTTGACGCCAAAGCCACCTATCCTGAAATTGAGATATCCGGATATGGACTTCTTCGAAACGGAAAACTAGTAGGTCGTCTGTCTCGTGATGAAGCGATTGGAGAGCGCTGGTTTTCACCACACATTTCACGTATCCCTTTGATACTGAACCAACGTGGAGATTCCATTGCGACCATGACGATCATTAAGCGGAAGTGTCGTGTCCGTCCAGTGATTATCGGGGGACACCTGAGATTTGATGCTCAGATTCAAGTGGGAGGGTCCATCGTACAAAGGGGACGGCCTTTGTCGCAAGCGCAATTGGAATCGATGATTTCCAAAAAGATCGAAAAGGAAATCCGAAAAACGTATGAAAATGGCCTGCGTTATGGCGTAGACATCTACACGCTCGCTGATTCACTGTACCGCCGGGATCCGCAAACGTTTCATCGCTACGCAACGAAGGATGGCCATCTACAGTTAAGCGAAGATTCCCTAGAACATGTGGAAGTAAAGGTTAAAATCTATGACATGGGCAAGGCAACTGAATCGGCGAATCGGTTTACATCATAAATGGGTTATGAAGGGCAGTACCAAGATGAGGATAACCCCTTGTGTACTCCTGGCGAATCGGTCAAGTTTAGTAACGACAATAATATCCCCATCGACAACGAGATTAAGGAGCTTTGTAAACTGTTCTCGGTGGTTTAGCGTTCGTCCGCTGATTTTCTCTTTGAATATCTTGTCGCATCCGTAATCGCTTAGCTGTGTTATTTGTGCATCTAGATTCTGTGCCCTAGAACTCACCCGTGCGTAACCGTAAATCACGTCTAAAAATCCACCTTCTGAAGCCACGTTTATGATACGTCTATATGATACATAAAAAACCTTGCTATTACGCGGTTTTCATTTTGTATCAAATGGGTGTAGTCAAATGAAACAAGCAACGGATTATGAACGAACATTTAACCGTGAATACATGTGGGCTTTGGCAATGCCTCGTGGTACGAACTATGAAGAAGATAAAGAGAAGCAAGAAGCGTATCAGAGACGTTTGCAATGGGAAAAGTCCACGAGAAACACATCCGAATAATTCATGAGATTATGTTTCGTTAGATATTAATTCTGAAAAACAGTACTACATAAAAAACGCCGAAATCCCTTGTTACGCAACGGATTTCGGCGTTTTCCCGAAAGAAACACAATAGAATTGTGTATGATTCAAAACTCCTTCTTATTGCCATTTATACTTACCGATTATCTCTATCGCATAGGAACGCATGTTCTTGTATCATGTAATCGGAGATGATTAATATGTGCGGACGCTTCGCTTTGACAGAGGATTGGAGCCAAATCGTAGCTTATTTCGGAATTACCGAATATGACTATGCCATTCCTCCTCGGTACAACATCGCCCCTTCACAGAGGATACCTGCGGTGATTACGGGCACCGACGGAGAAAGGCGCATCGGTCCTTTGTCGTGGGGCTTAATTCCGCAGGCATGGAGAAACGAGTCGCCGAAGATCAAGCCGATTAACGCGCGCGTCGAGGGATTGCGGAAGAACACGGCATTTAGACGCCTGGTAGAACGACGCCGCTGTTTGATAGCGGCAAGTGGGTACTTTGAATGGCATCAGAACACAAAGCAGCCGCACTATATCAGAGTGAAGAGTCGACCAGTGTTCGCGTTCGCTGGGTTTTACGATACCTGGAAAGGTTCATATGGGCAGAAAATCAGCACGTGCACCATCATCACTTGCCCACCAAACGCGCGTATGAGGCACATACACGACCGCATGCCGGCCATTTTGCGTGACCACCAGGATGAGCGATTTTGGCTAGACCGCAGGGTAACGCACCTCGATGAATTGCTGACAGTGATCGCTCCCTATCCGGAAGACGACATGTACTGGTACCAGGTCGATAAGATGGTTGGCAACGTGAATAATGATTCGGAGAAGTGTGTAGAGGAACTGAAGTGAACGGTACAATCTTTAACTTACCTTGCACGATAGTAATGCTTGCATTGCTATATGTCTCTTTCTCTTAATCATTGGATTATATTTCTTGCATCCTATAAAATAGGTCTACGGTACTAGCTAAACCAACGGGTGACGCCTCTCCTGCAAGTCTTCGGACAGGGGGGAGGTCGGACGATGAACGTGACATATACAGCAGTAGAAGTCGGACTACAAGCGGGCATGTTCCTACTTGCCTTGCTAACATTTGTAGTAACGCTTATTCTCGCGTTCCGTTCACATAAGTAAGCCACCCCGTCGGTTTTAGCGGCCTTTCGGGGTGGCTCTTGTCGAGTTGCCACGAACGTGGCGATTCAATTGAGTCGTCCGAGTGCGGGAATCCGTCACTCAAGGCGATGTACCGTAAGAGCTCAGAGTGTCCGCTCTGGGCTCTTCTTATTAGGGTAGAACCCTTATCTTTATTTTATGCGATCCCTCACCACAAATACAACAACAAGTAAATATCCATTACACATGGAGCGGCCAACTGCAGACATTCGGCGCCTGCTTTTGCTTGGTTTACTTAAAGACTACATAGAACGAGAAATTGTCCACCTCAAGGATGACCTTAAACGAGGCAACCTCTCCATTATCGAAGTACAAACAAATGAACATGATATCACTGTCAAATTCATAAATGATGACGTTCACGACCAAGGGATTTACATGAAAAAAATGCTCGACGCTGAAATAAAGAACCGCGCGAAACGGACTGGGTTAATCTCATGAATTTAGTCTACGCATTATGCGATATGCAGTCATTCTACGCATCGTGCGAGGTCGCCTCGATGGTCGAATATTCAGCTCGTCGAAAAGAATTCGATGATAACACTGATCCTCCGTTAGTAGTATCTGGTGACCCGACCCGAAGAAGTGGCGTGGTCCTTGCGGCTACACCAACGGCTAAGAAATTCGGCGTGAGCAATGGCATTCGTCTGGGCGAGGCGCAGCGGCTGATCGCGGAAAATAAAGTTGTGTACTGAAAAATATAGTTCTATACTCTTCTGGCCCATGGCAGAAGAAGATGCTATCCGCCGCCTGAATCATAAGTGATCCAGGCGGCTTCTTTAATTTTATGTGTATAAAGATGCATCGGTACTGTAAAGTGGTTATTGTACAAACGGGCAGTTATGTTCAATTAGGAGAATATGATGAAAACCCAGATTGAACATGAACTCAGTAATTATCGAGATGCCTATGTGTTCGATCGGCAGGAATTAAACATTTTGTGACTGGTTTTGTAACCAAGGTTGTTAAGGACAGTTTGGGAAATGAGAAGTGGTATCAATATATCGACATGTAGGGATAATCGCTTCAGTCATGAGAAAACATTATGTTCACCACGTTATGAACAAAGGGACCTCTAAACTGAGATCCCTTGCTGGCAGTGACTAATGTTGGTGGTTGCGTCGACTTGAAAGCTCTTTTGGCCCAAATCGAAACATCTTTATAATCAGCAGAGACAGTGGTTGAATCTGCTTAGAAAATCGCCACATGATGCGGCTAGCAACGATACCGACGATCATGCCGCCGATCACATCAGTTGGATAATGAACCCCTACATAAACACGAGCGAACATAACCACTATTGCCAGGATAGTAAATGTGTAACTAATCCACTTTTGTTGTTTTCCCCACGACCCAGCCGCAAAACCAAAGCTTCCAGAGGTATGGTCACTTGGAAAGGATGCATCTGTGCTATGCGGAACGAGTTCGGTAAATGTTCCTTTTTGAAAGACAGTGAATGGCCGAGGACGAAACCAAATGTGGGAAATGACGACATTTATCACAAGTGCGAGTACACCTGACAATCCAGCCATGACCAACGCATGACGACCCTGGATGTCCTTTTTCGGTAGTACAAACCATGCAATAACGAATAAAATCGCGTACAACTCAAGTGCATCCTTAGCAAAGAAAATCATCAAGTGATCCAAGAATGCGCTATGACCTGCAAGTCCATTAATGGCGTGATAAAGACCTTTGTCGAAAGGATTTAACAATGCTGCGTGTACCATGAATTCACCCCTACTGGTTAGGTTATAACACTGGAATAGACCTGGATCTTGGTTCAAAAGTTCACTTATGCCATGAACCTTTTTTCTCGATCTCAAGTCTTTTAGTGTGAAGACGCTATAGAGGGGGAAAAACGGTGCATTTTAACATACACCAGATGTTGCAGCACTATGGTTATGTGGGCGTGTTTTTTGTTTTATTGATGGAGATGGTGGGGATCCCGTTTCCCGCTGAAACGACTCTTACGATTTCGGGATTTGAGTGGTCAAGCGGTACGTTTAAATTGTTTCCGCTCCTGATTACGGCAGGGGTTGGAAATACCATAGGTTCCACAATTGCATATTGGATTGGTCGACTTCTGGGACGCCCTGTTATCGTTCGATTCGGCAAGTACGTCGGTATTAACAATGAACGATTAGACAAGGCAAACCACGTATTTCATCGAAATCAAAGCTGGATCGTTATTGTCGGTAAGTTTATCGCTGGAATTCGTGTACTGATTCCGTACTTGGCTGGCATTAACAAAATGAACTTTGTGGTATTTTCCATCTATAACACGATTAGTGCATTTATTTGGGCCAGTGTGTTTATCGTACTTGGAAGGTATATCGGAGTTGAGTGGTCCAAATACCACCGAGTTCTACACCAATATATGGTACCTGGAATCGTTGTCGTAGTAATCATTATTGGCATCGTTGTTGCCATGAAATTGCGGCAAAGAAAAAGCCTAGGATGACTGGACTCGCCTCCGTAATATTGTTACCACCGTACGTGTGTAACGGCAAGGATCGTGTCCCTCCAACGGAGTACGACACTTAATTGTGTAGTGCTGCCAGTGCGCTTGTGTGGTTGGATGGATTGGGGGTGGTGGATATTTGAATGAAAGAGACATCGCTCTTATCCGAGCGGCACGTAGCGGAAGTACAGAAGCATTCACGGTGATTGTAAAAAACTATAAAAACTTTGTCTATCGGATCATTCTTACCACTTTACAGAGCCGACAGGATGCCGAAGATGTTTCACAAGAGGTGTTTATTAAAGCGTATCGTTCACTGCCTAAATTGCGTGATGAGCAAACGTTCCCTTCATGGTTGGCCCAAATCGCGACACGCACTGCGCTGGACTGGGTACAATCAAAACATAAAAACCAAACTGTGGAGCTTGATTCGGAACGATTTGTTACGCAGGATGTACAAAGCGGAATGAATGCACGATTAGATTTGGAACAAGCCTTGCGTCAATTAAGTGTTGAGCATCGTCTGGTCACCGTGTTACGCGCCGTACATGGTTTTGACTATGAAGAAATTGCGAGGATTCTCGATATTCCTATAGGCACAGTGAGGTCAAGGCTGCACAACGCAAGAATGCATCTTCGTCAACTCTTACAAGACGAAAGGGGAGACAAATCATGACGTGCCATGAAATTCGCATGAGTTTGACCGCGTATGTTGATGGTGAATTGGATTTAGATGAATTGGAAGAGGTTGAACTGCATCTAAAAGAATGTGATAGTTGCCAACAACTAGTCCACGAACTAGAAGAGACAACGGCCCTAGTTTTTGCACAACTGAATTCAGTGGTTGCACCGTTAAATATTGAAAACCGTGTCATGGAGCGGATAGCAGATCTGCATCAGGAACATCAAGTGCATCACCTGTTTATCGTTTACCTTGTTTGTGGATTCCTTGGAATCTGTGGCATAGTTGCCTTGCTTATTTCTCCTGTAGGGGCGTTTGTGCGCGCGATGTTTCATCTGTTCCTTGCTGTACTTAATGGTCTTAGTTTCATTCCTTCCTCTCTCGGAAGCTGGTGGATACTTGGCACCTTCCTGTCCACTCTCCTTGTTGTAGGAATTTCAGTTTTCGGAGTATCGCGGTTGCTTCGTTCGTTAAAAAGTGAGGTCGTCCTATGAAACGTTGGTATATATGGCTCTCACTTATCGTGGTGTGTATTCTTGTATGCTTGGTGCCATTCATTCATGTCCGTAATGCGTTGGTCGCCAGAGATGATCATTCGATCATCAGTCAACAATTGACCACTATCCCAAAGGGGCAGGCTGTTGCAGATGTTGTGATTGTTGGGAATGACGTCAGAGTGTCGGGTGACGTTTACGAAATCCTGGTCGTCGTAAACGGAAACATTCACCTTACATCAAGTGCACGGGCTGGAATAGTCGTTGATTTAGGAGGAGCGATTCAAGAAGAGCCTGGGGCGCATGTCAACGCGCTCTATCACGCGTCACTAAGCACCCCGTTTTGGAACGGAATATTCGTTGGTGGAATGTTGGCCCTTTTGGTGTGGGGCGGTTTACTGGTTATTAGTATTGTTCTTGTTCTTTTATCAGTCATCGTTACCATTGGTCTACGCAATCACATACAAATGCCACTGAAGATTCTTGATCGGTCAATTCGGAAAACAGGTGTTATCGGTTTTTTGGTCAGTATTGGCACAATGGCGATTATTGCGTTGTTGACTGTTACGCTATTTGGGTTGCCACTTGCTATTGTATTGGTTTTCTTGTATGCCATTGCGGGAATCGTGGGGTTAGCATTCACCTCCCTTTGGACTGGAAAGTTGGCACTTAGGAATTCATCGAAAGAACGGCCGAATTGGGTGGTCTCCCTTCTGGGGTCCAGTTTGATGGTGGCGTTTTGCAACATACCCTTTGTCGGACTGATTTTGTTTTGCCTCTTCTGGTTGATCGGAATCGGTGTAATTACAATATGGATTTGGGGATTATGGCCCTTACGCAAGAACAGGGGAGATAAGTAATTCAAGATTCAACAAGGCATTGCGCTTCAGACGGAGGATTGTAGTGGTCGCTTTGAAAATGATTGCACTGATTTTGTCACTTGGTATGGATACGCTCATGATGTCGATTTCCCTTGGTTTTGTTAAGACCAAAGGGAAAGCTACGATTACCTTTACGTTTGCCTGTGCAGAAGCGTTAATCCCTTTAATCGGATTATTTATCGGTAAAGGTGCTGGGCGGGTGATTGGGAACTGGGCTTCACTTGTTGGTGGGATTGCACTGTTAGCTGTCGCTGTGAAGATGAGGATGAAGAGGAAGAAAAGCTGGAACGGAATTTGATTGGCTTGACTTTAATGTTGACAGCATTGAGCATCAGCCTCGATGAATTGGCAGTTGGCTTCTCAATCGGTCTGGTTGGCGTACCTGTTGCGTTAACGATCATTTTGGTGGCATTGCAGGCGTTCATTTTTACGTTTTTCGGACTTACATTCGGATCAAAGTTGAAAAGATACCTTGGCGAATGGTCGGAAAAATTGGCTGGCATCATTCTTGGATTGCTTGGATTGTGGATACTGATAGACGCCAGTGTACAGTTGGCACATCGTTAGTTGTTTAACAAGGATGTGATTTTGATTATTGAAGAACCACGGGTTGAAATCCCGTGGTTCCTTTGTTCATGGGTTACATCGTTATGTTCGTTCGATAGGCAATCCTGTATGATTCCACTCCACGAATCCACCATCGATGGCGAACGCTTTAAAGCCATTTTCCTGAAGGTATTTGGCAGCTCGTTCTCCGCGTGAATTTCCACGATGACGCATGTTGCAGTAGGAAACAATGGATTTTTCTTTTGGAATTTCGGAAAGTCGAGTCGGCAAATCATCAATGGGAATGTGGACTGCTCCTGGAATGTGTCCTTGGCTAAATTCATCATGCGTGCGAACATCAATTACTAAAAGGCGCATCATCATTACTGAGTTTTTCCTGCAGATCCACAGGTTTTATGAAATCATTCATTGGGTTATCCTCCTAAGCGATTGCCGAGAGCACGAGTCCGCCGAGTGCCGATATAACCACTACAATCCAGGGTGGAAGCTTCCAAATGATGAGTAAAGCAAAAGCAATAATGGCAAGGCAGAAATCATACGGCGTTTTAATGGCACTTGTCCATACGGGGTTATACAAGGCAGCAATCAATATCCCAACTACAGACGCATTGATTCCAGCCAATGCGGATTGGAAGCCTGGTTTTGAACGAATGGCGTTCCAAAAGGGCAATGCACCTGCAACCAACAAAAATGCGGGCAAGAAAATCGCAATCAGCGCGAGCACGCCACCGACAATGCCGTTCGGATAAGGTTTTGAAACAAAACCGAGATAAGCAGAAAAGGTGAACAAAGGTCCTGGGACTGCTTGTGTAGCTCCATATCCTGCAAGGAATTGTGCATTGGACATCCATCCTGTCGGTACTACATCCCGTTGCAATAACGGCAGAACCACATGACCGCCACCGAAAACCAAGGCTCCTGCACGATAAAAGCTGTCAAACATCGCGAGTCCTTGATTGTGAATGCCGAGCCTTAAGAGAGGGAATACGATTAGAAATGCAAAGAACAGCGTCAGGAAACCGACGCCCGTTTTACGGCTGATTGGAATGTGCATCGGTTGGATTTCCTGTGGCGTATCTGTTTTGAAGAACCGCCATCCAATGAGTCCCGATACAAGAATTAAGAGCACTTGAATATACGACGTTGGCACAAAAAGGGTAATGACTGCCGAGAGGATCGCAATGGTTCCTCTCACTCGTCCTGTTGCGAGTTTACTCGCCATCCCCCAAACGGCTTGAGCGACAACCGCCACGGCAACGATCATCAGACCATGCAACCAGCCGGCATGTTGAATATTCAGTCCTTTTAGTACAAAAGCGAAAATCATGAGTGCGATCGCAGATGGCAGCGTAAAGCCAAGCCATGCGATGAGACCACCGATCAGTCCCGCGCGTTGAATGCCAATGGCAATCCCGACTTGACTGCTTGCAGGTCCAGGCAGGAACTGACAAAGTGCCACTAAATCCGTATAGCTTTTTTCATCCAACCACTTGCGCCGTTTTACATATTCCTCGTGAAAATACCCTAAATGCGCAATGGGACCGCCAAAAGACGTAAGACCCAAACGGGTCGACACTTTTAACACCTCAAGAATTCGACTCAACGGGCATTCACCTCCTAATCTTTGATCTCTTTAAACAGCTCATATGCCTTTTTTCTCGCTTCATCAAGGACTTCCGCTCCAAGTGATGTGGTGGTGTAGTATTTTCGGATTTTCCCTTCCACAAGCCGATCTTCTCGAAGTAAAAGTCCCTCTTTTTCCATGGTGTGCAGCACGGGGTAAAGCGTACCTGCGCTCATGTTGTAACCATGATGAGCTAATTCTTCCAACATCCACATGCCGTAAATGGGTTCTATCTTGGCATGATGCAAGATGTGAATTTGAATAAATCCAAGAAATAATTTCCGCAAAACGCGATCTTCGATAAGGCTTACCTCCTTTCGGAATCAGATATCGAATTTCGATATCAGTGTACCAAATTAACCACTTTTGATCACATGAAAGTGAAGACCTTATTGAACAAACGGGCTGCGACTTGAAAGTCGTCGGGAATCATGTGGTGCGAATCCACCCGTCCAGAACTGCGGACGCGAACCTACCGTGACGTGGGATGGTGGTAACGCCGTCTTGCGAAAGCTCGCGGGACAATGTAGCCGAGTCAGATAGAGTGAATTCGGACCGGAACTAGGTTGAGAAGTGCATGGTGAACACCAGTGAACCCTATATAAACCGCGTGATGCAAGACAAGCGAAACACTCTGACACGCTTGTGCCAAAAGGGCAAGTAGTCGGGATCAGTACTCCCGTTTTACTGATTCGCAGTTCCGAGCACTACCGCGGGAGTCGGGGCACCTAAACATCTGATTAAGGGGTTGTCGGCAAAACAAGGTAAGCCCCATGGGGTCTATCTAAATAGGGCCTGCTGAATGAATTGAAATCCCAGTAGTAGCAAGGGTTTCGGGTGTGTTTTGTCGAATACAAGTGTATGGATTTTGAGCGGAACGTGCGAAAAACCGTGCACTTGGAGGACGGACAATGTACGCGAATCATCAAGATCAACAGATACTCCCCGGCGACTTCTTTCTACCGTTCGGTGGTCGACTCAGAGAAGATAATCGTTGGGTTGAGCTCTCCTATCTCATCCCGTGGCGACGCGTGGAACAAGAATACAGCAAACACTTTAGCAAGGACCTTCGAGGCGGGCGCGCAATGTCCGTTAGAATGGCGCTTGGTGCGCTCATCATTCAGGAACGTGAAGGCTTTTCAGACCGCCACTTGGTTCAACACATCACGGAAAACCCGTACCTGCAGTACTTCCTCGGTCTTGAGGCATATCAGGAAGAACCGCCTTTTGATCCTTCTCTGCTGACATACTTTCGTAAGCGGCTTGGCCCTGATGCTATTAACCAAGTGAATGAGTGGATTGTGCAGGCAGCACGTGAGGAAGAAGAGGATGGAGACGACAACGGTCCCAAAGACAATCCTCCAACCTCCTCCGGGGAAGATGCAAACGGTCGTCCACAAGCAGAATCTCAAGAACCACGCGCGCATCAAGGGAAGCTTATTCTGGATGCAACCTGCGCGCCTGCAGATATTGCGTATCCGACAGACCTGACACTGTTGAACACAGCGCGTGAGAAGTTGGAGGACATCATCGACACACTCCATGCGTCACATGTCGGCTACATGAAGAAACCTAGAGACCGGCGGCGCCAAGCGCGTCGTGACTACTTGCGAACGGCAAAGAACCGAAAGCCAAGCCGGTCAGAGATTCGTAAGGCTATTGGGCGACAGTTGCGCTATGTGGCAAGGGACTTGAGATTCATTGAACAACTGGCAGAACATACACCGCTTACTACCCTCTCGCGGAAACAATACCGCGATCTCTTGGTTATTGGCGAGTTGCATCGCCAACAACGAGAGATGTATCGCACGCGAAGCCACCGGGTTGACGACAGAATCGTCAGCATCGCACAGCCAGACGTTCGACCCATTGTACGTGGAAAAGCAAAAGCGAATGTGGAGTTCGGTTCAAAGGTCGCCATCAGTGTTGTGGACGGATACGCCATGATGGAGAAGACAAGCTGGGATAGCTTCAATGAGGGAACGACCCTGATTGAATCCGTAGAGCGGTATGTTGAGCGCTTCGGTTGCTATCCGGAAGCCGTTCTGGCGGACAAAATCTATCGAACGCGAGAGAACCTCAGGTACTGCAAGGAACACGGAATCCGGTTGAGCGGGCCGAAACTTGGTCGTCCGCCAAAGCATGTGGAGCCAGGAGAAAAGCAACAAGAGCGCGAGGACGTGGGTGAGCGTAACGCGGTGGAAGGGAAATTTGGCGAAGCCAAGCGAAACTATGGGCTTGGCTTGATTCGAGCACGGCTTCGTCAGACGAGCGAGACTGTGATCGCCCTGCAACTGTTGGTCATGAACCTCGAAAAGAGGCTGCGGCTTCTTTTCTGGCTCTTGTTTGGAGAACTCTTTGAGGTTGATTTTTGCATCATGGGGCCTGTGTATTAAATCGTTCAGCAGGCCCTAAGTAAGAGTGGAGCCGCCTAATTCAAGAATGCTGATGGTATTCATTGTAACTACTTCCGCGGCCACACTGAATGTTTCTTTTCCGCGATTTCAACCCCCTCGTGCACAATGGTTAATCGGAAACGTTACGGACAATACGTTTTTATCGGGGCTCCAAATAACTGGAATCAGTCTGATTTGTGGTCATCACGAGTATGATAGGCCAATTTTTCGGATAAGAAGATAAAAGACTGAGGACGCATCGAAATGAGGTTTCCATTGTAACGCAGGGGGTAAAGGAGTGTTTCTTAAACGTAAGTCTAGGCAAGACACAGCAAGGATTCTCAAAACGCTGTACGGGTCACTGTCATGGTTTTTGTTAACCACGTTGAGTGGAGTCTTGGGTGGGCTTCTGGTCATTCCTCAAACTTATCTGTTCGCCCGACTCATCACAGGCATCCCAGCCCATCTAAACGATGAATCCATGATGTTTAGGGTGTGGTGGTTGCTAGGCGGTGCCATTCTCATGCGAGGCGCTTGTAGATACATCATGGAATGGAGCGGTGGACATCTTTCCGTTGGGGTCAAAACTGCTATGCGTCGGACTTTATTAAACCATCTCATTCGGTTTGGTCAAACTGGTTTACATCGGGAACAAGTTGGCGAGTGGATTCAGACCACCTATACGGATATCGAGAATGTAGAACCATTTTTCCGATTGGCTCTTCCGCAGATGATTTTCGCGGTTGTTCTCCCATCAGCGGTCCTCATCGTTGTGTTTTGGATCGACTGGATTTCCGGTCTCATCCTCCTTGTTACGGCTCCGCTGATTCCTTTTTTATGACGCTCCTCGGACGCCTGGCAAAGTCAAGAACTACTCGTCGATGGGAAACCATGCGCCAACTTGGGGGACATTTTTACGATATTGTGAGCGGGCTGACCACGCTTAAATGGTTCAACCGTAGCAAGGCCCAGGTCAGTGTGGTGGCTAAGGTTGGCGAAGCGTATCGGCGAGCCACCATGGACACACTCAAGCTTGCGTTTTTATCCTCGTTTGTCCTGGAATTGCTCGCCACCCTGGGCACGGCAATGGTTGCAGTCGGCGTTGGATTAAGACTGTTGACCGGACATCTCTCATTTACCGACGGGTTGACGACCATCATGCTCGCAGGTGAGTTTTATCTACCATTGCGCAGCCTAGGTGGTCAGTTTCATGCCAGTATGGAAGGGCGCGTTGCCCTGCAGCACATCAATTCCATACTCGATTCTCCGACCCCTGGGTGGACGGTCCCATTGGACAGGGCCATACCATCGGTATCTGTAAACGTTCAAACGACTACCAGTTCAACCTTTCCTCAAACCAATCACCCCATCATTCGCGTTGAGAACGTAATCTATACGTACCCTGAGGCTACTACTCCGGCCTTAGACAGTGTCTCTGTATCCGTGTACGCCGGAGAACGTGTGGCGATCATCGGGCCATCCGGAGCGGGAAAGAGTACCCTATTCTCCTTGCTCCTTGGTTTTGTTCGTCCACAGCACGGATCCGTTTATGTCCATGCTGAGCGCTTGTCCGAGAGAACCATTGCCGCGTGGCGTCACGACGTTGCCTACATTGGACAGCAGCCACACATATTTAGCGGCTCTGTCCTTGAGAACCTCAAACTGGCACGTCCTGCCGCTGAGTTCAATGAGATACAGCGGGTGGCTGAACAAACGGGGGTCGCTGAGTTTGTTCAACATTTAACCCACGGTTATCATACGAAAATTGGCAGCGGAGGCGTTCCTCTGAGTGCCGGGCAGATACAGCGCATTGCTTTAGCAAGGGCCTTGTTAAAATCATGTTCTGTGTGGCTGCTTGACGAGCCGACCGCCCATCTCGATGTGGAAAGCGAACGGTGGTTTATGGAGGTACTCAGACATCTGCCGCCATCTCAGACGGTTCTCATCATTGCCCACCGTCTAAGCACGGTAGAGCGGATGAACAAGGCGTTTCTGGTGCAAAACGGTCGGGTGACCACAGTCGTATCACCCAAGGACTTGGATGAGCGTAAGAAATGGTACGAGGAACTGGGTCTACATTCATTACGATCAGGAGGGTAACAGGATGCGCCGAGTTGTTTTGGAGCCATTTCATCGGAGATGGCGACAGATACTGTTATCAGTCGCACTTGGCTTTTTGACGGTTGGAGCCAACATCGCGCTCATGGCCACCGCTGGCTTTCTGATCGCCAAAGCGGCAACCCATCCATCGACCATCTTACTGCTTTGGGTGCCCATTGTTTCCGTTCGTTTTTTCGGTATAGCGCGAGCAGCTTTCCGTTATATAGAACGACTCACTTCACATGATGCGACGTTTCGAATCTTGTCTGACTTGCGTACGCGCTTATATAGGGTCCTTGAACCACGCTGGCCAGCAGCATTTTCGAAGTGGACGATGGGGAAATTGATGAATACGATGATGAACGATATCGAAGCATTACAAAATGTGTTTCTTCGAGTTATAGCTCCTCCTGCGGTTGCCATTTTGGCAGCAGGGCTGTCGTTAGCCATCATCACACCAAAAGGCGGGTTCAGTTTAGCTTGCGCCTTATTGATGGGATTAACTATGGTCGGCGTAATTTTTCCTGTTGTCGCCCATCTCAGTAGTCGTCGCTTACACAAGGAAGGTATCGACGAGCGCACCACTTTGTCTCAGCAAATTTCCGATATGATTACAGGCATGGCGGATCTCATCATGACTGACGACGGCGGACGAAATTTTTTGTCCGCGCTAGATGAGCGACAAAAGAGACTCAATGCCATTCAATTACGCTTGACTTGGAGGCAGGGTCTGCTAGAGGGGCTAATCACGGTAACCACCGCAGGAACCGCATGGGCCATGCTGATGCTTGCGTTACCTCGTGTCCAGCATGGTCTCCTCACTAGTGTGATGCTCTGTGTCGTAATTTTGACTGCTTTGACCAGCTTTGAGGCGGTACTGCCGCTTCCAAACGCCTTTGCGACACTCGGCGAAAGCATCTCGGCGTTCCGGAGATTACAGGATATCGAAAACTGGCCGATACCGGCACCAGATCCTGGCCCAAAGTCAACTACGGTAGAGTCGTCTCAATCGATTGACACATCGTCACAATCCCAGTTAAGCCTTGAAAATCTGCAATCCAAGCCCCTGCTCGATAGCTCATGTCCAAAGTCATGGCACATTCAAGCGAAACACGTATCGTTCGCCTACACGTCCCCACAGCGCAATGTACTGACGGACATCACATTTGATGCTTGGCCAGGTAAACATATCGCGATTGTCGGCCACAATGGCGCTGGTAAGAGTACCTTAATTCAGTTGCTGACGCGATTATGGGATGTTCAAGACGGGGCCATCAAGATTGACGGTGTAGATATACGTCAATTACCCGGTGAGACTGTGCGCGCAGGGTTCGCAGTGGTGAGTGCCCATGCGCATATATTCCATGCCTCCATCGCGGACAATTTGAAAATTGCAAAGCCAACAGCCAGTATGGAAGAGTTGTATCACGTCGTACAGGCAGCCCAGTTGCAGGAATGGATTGAACAATTACCAGATGGATATGACACCCTTGTAGGGGAGGTCGGTCTTGCACCTTCCGGGGGACAGCGCCAACGTATTGCTATTGCCCGTGCCATTTTAGCGAATCCGAAAGTGTTCCTTCTGGATGAGCCGCTTGAATCCCTTGATTCCAAAACTGCACCACGGGTTCAGGCGATGTTGGAGGAGGTTACTCGGCACAAAACGGCGATTTGGATCACGCATCAGTTACGAACGTTAGGTCCGATGGACGAGATTTTAGTTCTGCATGAGGGGAGAATCATCGAACGTGGCCGACATGCCGAATTGCTTAATCAAAATGGACGTTATCGGCAAATGTGGGACATCGAGCAGAACATGTTTCCGTGAGTTAATAGTCCAAGTGACCGCCAAGTTCCAAGCGCCGACGAAACACCCAATAGGTCCATGCTTGATAAACCAAAACGATAGGCAACACGCTCAAAGCAACGGCTGTCATCACCGTTAACGAATAATGACCACTTGCTGCGTTATAAATCGTTAAGTCCCAAGCGGGATTCAATGAACTAATCATGACACGAGGGAACAAGTCGTAAAACACAGTTGCGGTGGAACATGCGATGGTCAAGGCACTCAGCAAAAACGCCCAGCCATCATGTTCGGTATAGATGAGGAATGGTACAGACAGTAGCGCCATACCCGCAAGAACCGGCAAACTTCCCGGATCGAGGCCAACTTTTTGGAAGAGGTCCGTTTGAAAGTAACTGTAGATGACAAATAAGAACATGGCGATGGATGTCCAGACCCCAATCCGCTTGGCCACGAACCTCGCCTTTGCCCGAAGATCTCCACCCAAGCGCAGTGTCAGGAATAGCGCACCATGCAGCACGCACATCAATGCCATGGCGACTCCACCAAGTACCGTAAACGGACTAATCAAATCCCAGAAGGTGCCGACATAATTCATATGAGCATCAATGGGAACACCTTTCATCAGGTTGGCTAGCGCGACGCCCCACAAGACGGGAGGCAATAAGCTGCCCACACATGCAGCCCAATCCCAAAATGTACGCCAACCGGAATGACTCAGTTTGCTGCGGAACTCAAAAGCCACTCCGCGTGCCATCAAAGCAAGTAGTAAGACGAACAAGGCGACATAAAAGCCGCTGAATAGAGTGGCGTACCAATTCGGGAAAGCAGCAAACATGGAAGCACCGGCTGAAATGAACCATACTTCGTTGGCGTCCCAGAAAGGTCCAATACTGTTGATGAGTAGTCTTCGTTGTTCATCTGTTTTCCCCAAAAAGGGAGTCAGGATGCCCACGCCAAAATCGAACCCTTCAAGCACAAAAAAACCGGTGAACAGCACGGCAATAATGATAAACCACAAGGCATTGAGACTCATGAAGATCACCCTAACTGAGTTGATTTTACATGTCTATAGAGAACCATCGTCCATTTAAGGTTCGAAAACGGGTCGAACGGATTTTGCGTCCATTTCATCAGGACCAAGTTCAGAATCCGGCCCCTTACGAATGAACTTGACGAATAGGTATACATCCACTACTGCGAATGCAGCATACACTGCGCCAAAACTGAGAATTGTCATCCAAACCAACGGTGCTCCGACCGTTGGTGAAATACTATCTGTCGTCTTTAGTAAGCCATTCACCGCCCAAGGTTGCCTCCCCATCTCCGTCATTAGCCAGCCGGTAGTATTGGCGATAAACGGAAGGCAAATCGCCCAAGGCATCAGCCGTAAATACGTACGCCGCTTTACTAGCCATTCATCATCCTTCAGTCCACGGAATGCACCGTATAAGGCGAGTAGAATCATCAAAGTACCAGCCAGGACCATCACGCGAAACGTCCAAAAGGTCACCCAGACAGAGGGAACGTAATTCCCTGGACCGTATTGATGGACATATTGTGCCTGCAATTCGTCAATGCCAGTCACCGCACCATAAGTATGGTTGTACGAAAGTATGCTGAGCGCATACGGAATCTCGATGTCAATTGGATTCCGGTGATGTGCGGCATCAATCCAAGCGACGAGCGACCATGGAGCGTGGTATGGGCTAGTGTGCCAGAGTGCTTCAGAGGCAGCCATCTTCATGGGCTGTGTGTGGATCAAAAGTTGTCCCTGAGCATGCCCTACAACAGCAACCAACACACTCGAAATAAGCCCTGTATACACGGCAATCCGAAACGATTGGGCAAATAACTTGACCTCGCGTCGTCGAAATAGATAGTAGGCACTGACACCCGCTACGAAAAAGGCCCCGGTGGTAATCGCACCGAGCCAAACGTGAGGAAATTCGACCCGTAATTGCGGGTTGGTTATCAGTGCCCCAAAACTATTCATTTCCGCGCGCCCATGGGCGATCGTATAACCAACTGGCTCTTGCATAAATGCATTTGCTGTCAGAATCCAAAACGCGGATATACTCACGCCAATGGCCACCATCCAGATGGAGAATAAATGTACCTTTGGAGGCAGCTTATCCCACCCAAACAACCAAGCTCCGATGAACGCAGATTCCAGAAAAAATGCGGCCAAGGATTCCACTGCAAGTGGGGGCCAAAGACATCTCCAACAAATCGGGAATAGGCAGACCAGTTCATGCCAAACTGGAATTCCTGCATGATGCCGGTGACTACGCCTAGCGCGAAATTGATCAGAAAGAGCTTGCCCCAAAATTGTGCCATACGCCGATACATACGATCGTCTTTTACGATGTAAAGAGTTTCCATAATACTGATGAGAAACGCCAAGCCGATGGTCAACGGTACAAACAAAAAGTGATACACGGTTACAATCCCGAACTGCCATCGGTCTAGCCACACAACCCACATATGTTTCACCTCAATATGCCCATTTCGCGTAATCTTGCCATGTAGTGTGACTCCGCATCGGAAATTTTATACAACGGAACAACTTGTTGAATTTACGATACCTAAACGGCATGCCTTTCTTTTTTTTTTTTTTTTGGAAAAAAATTTTTGGGGTGAGGAAAGGCCTGAAACGAACCTGGTTTCTGGTCTCACTGTTTTGAAGCGACGGAGCGGATTCTTGATCCTCTAGTACCAGCTTTCGGGCTGTTGGGATGCACAAGAATTGGAGCATATGTTCTACGTACACGCAATTGGAGTTGACTATCAGGACGGGAAGTACGTGATATACGCCCAGGTGTTAAATCCCATGGCCATCGCCAAAGAATCTGCAAAATCAGAGGAGAAAACAGGAGCATGGATTGGCATGGGGGTGGGGCTATCTTTTGACGAAGCGGTTCAAAACTTGTACGCCACGACTCAACGAAGAGTCTATTGGGGGCATATGGATGCCATCGTCTTAAGTGAGACAGTCTTGGCGCAAAAAGGGGTTCAAGAGGTGCTTGACGACTTGACGCGTTATCATGAAATTCGTTATACACCGTGGATGTTTTGTACGAATACCCCTGTTTCCAAGGTATTGACGGCCGAGCCTATCCTCGAATCATCGCCTGTATATTCCGTGTTGAGCGATCCGAACGAGGTATACAACCAAAGTTCCTTCATCAAACCGCTACGCCTGCATCGATTCATTGTGAACCTACAAGAGCCAGGCCGTCCGAGTATTCTTACTGAGATTTCTGTTACAGAAAACCAATGGTATGACGCAAAAACCACACATCCTGAAATTAAGATGTCGGGATATGGACTGCTTCGGGGGAAAACTAGTGGGTCGTCTGTCCGATGACGAGGCAACTGGACTGCGCTGGTTCTTGCCGTATCTTCCACGCGCTATTGTTACGCTGGATCGACGTGGGGATTCAATCGCGACAGTTGTTTTCAATTCTCATAGGTATCGTGTCCGACCTGTTATCATCAGGGGAAGCTTGAAGTTTGATGTCCAAGTAAAAGTCGGCGGTGTCATCGATCAGATGGGACAGTCTGTGTCGGAAGCACAGGTGAAATCAATGGTTGCTCAAAAAATCGAAAAGGATATCCGCAAAACGTACGATAAAGGCCTGCGATTTGGGGTTGATATCTACAGTCTTGCTGATTCACTTTACCGCCGTAATCCAAAAGCGTTTCATCGTTTTGTAACGAACGATGGACACGTAAAGTTAAGTGAAGATTCACTGCAACGTATACAAGTAGAGGTCACAATCAAGGATGCGGGTAAGCTCACGAAACCTGCAACTCGATTTACTTCATAGTAGGCTAGCGCAATATCCCCCTTCAGGAAAGTGAATAAACAACCGATATGATGAATTTTGATACCGCCTACAGCGCTAGGCTTCCATTTTCATTCCGCCATAAAATCCGATCTACGAATTAATGAACCAAAGAATCTACATAGACGTTTTCCACCACAAAATCCGAAGACCCCAATTTTTTACCAACAACCGGATTTCCAACAAAGAATGATTCTGCTCCTTTAAGATTTAGCCCAGTTGTCTTTAGAGCACCAGCTTGATTTAGGTTTCCGAGTACCATCATTCCGTTACTGGATATGGAATGTTTCAGAGCCGATACCGTTGCGCTGAAAGATTGCGGTGATGTGTACGCCATATAACTGAGTACTTGAGTTGGTTTGAGTTGTGGCTTGTTGACCGCCGGTCGTTGCATTCGAAGTCGTTTGGTTTGTAGCGGTTTGATTTGTTGATGCTTGATTTCCTGAAGTTCCGGTATTTGACGACTGGCTCGGGGTGTTGTTCGTACCACATCCGACAACAGTGCCAAGGGCCAATGCACCAGTGACACCGAGTCCGGCCCATTTGAGAGATCGTTTAGTAAAGTTCATTTTCTAAAACCTCCTAAATCTATAGTTGGTGTCGGTTGTGCCGCACCGGAACGAGCGTATTGAGCCTCTGATCAACAGAGACCTGCATGATGCGGATCTGACCTCCCTGAATCACACTCTGAAGGATAGGTCAATTGGGAGAGGTGTTCTGTAATGCAGATTACATAGGTGAGCAGGTCGCATCGGGTATGATTAGTCCGTGGAACAAACGAGATGACAAGCACGGTATACAATTATTCGTTCAAGAAGGCGACTCCATCAATCCAGACAGAAGCGAATGGAAACCAAACTCCATGCAGTCAGAAGATGACTAAGGATGGCCGATATTGCGTTGATGCGCTGGCACATAATAACGGTGGCGATTAACGAACGGATGGATGTGATTCCTGAATTTCCGAAGTCGAACGGGTTGGTGGATCAGTTGACTTTTGCATTGATGGAAGATTTTTTTACAGCTTATCCACCAGACGGTACGACGTGTCCAAAAGGGGATGTATGTTGATGAGTGAAAAAATCCAAGTGCGACTGGTTGTCAAAGGGATGACTTGTACGGGGTGTGAAGAACATGTTCAAAAAGCGCTGCACAGCGTGGGAGCAGAGAACATAGTCGCCGATTTCCGACGTGGTGAAGCCAGGTTTGACATTGATGATGAGACTCGCATCGAAGCGACGAAACATGCCATTACTGAGTCTGGGTATGAACCAGGTGACGTGGAGGTGCTGAATCGGTCGAGAGGGGAATCCGTATCTAACGGAGGCCAATTTGACTATGACCTGCTCATCATTGGCTCAGGCGGAGCGGCATTCTCCGCAGCGATACAAGCTGCTTCTTACGGTGCAAAGGTCGCCATGGTAGAACGAGGAACCATTGGCGGCACGTGTGTAAATATCGGTTGTGTCCCCTCGAAGACGATGCTGCGAGCCGGTGAAATCAATTACCTGGCGGAACATAGAAAATAGAACAGACTTTCTGAACGTGAAATCACCCAAATTATAGATTAAAACCTTCGTGAAGTCAGGTGTTCAGAAAATGAGGACTTTCTGGTCATGTTGTACAACCAATAATCGAAAGGGTGGTCATCATGCCCTCGCAGAGCATTGACGACCACCCATCATGATGCTTTCAGGTTAGTCAATTCAATGGTGTAGACGATCCGTGGCCTTGCATAACCTCAACTGGCAAGACAATAAGGCCTACAATATCTGTTTATGGTTCTACCGTAGAGGCAGCGTCCAACAGTACCTGTGAAATATAGCATCGAGCATCGTCTTCTGAAATCGACTCGATTTCAATTCCATGATCTCGCCGAATAACGCCGTCTATTTCACCCACCATAGGAAGAAGACTTGGGGCAAACTCTCCCCAAGTATCCCATGCCATTTTCAGGAGAAGTCCTGCAGACTGCGGATTCCCCTGAAGGAGTCGTATCTCCGCAAGCCATAGGTATGCATATCCGACATTAATCGAGCTGTGATAGCCGGTCTTATTGTGTAGAATATTGAGAGACTGAATGAGCAGACTTTCTGCTTCATCCAGCCTACCCAATTTGAGAAGGCACCTTCCCTCATTCCCAAAGACCTCGGCAATATTATGGGACTTATTAGAAGCACGTAACGAACGACACCGATTCAGCGCTTCCTCGTACTGACCTGAGTCTCGATAGGCAAGCATACCGGTCAGTTCTAAATCCCAAAGTCCACCCGGAGGGGCTGTTCCAAGTTGTTCAACAGCTCTGTCATGCTTATCAATGAACTGCAGTGCACGCTCATAGTCGCCCGCGTCCCAACTCATTTGAGCAGAAATATTTAAATAGGCACAATATCCAAATGAGTTTTCCGATACACCGGTTTCCATTTTACGTAAATAATCAATCCCTCTTGCTCTTTCCCCTGTAATATAAAGCTGATTAATTGTATACATGAGAAGCCGTGTACCAGACGATCGTTCGCAAATTCTTGTCTCTCCCCAATCAATTGAATCGAGGATCCTAGTTGCAAGAAACTGGAATTTATGGTGCAATCCATTATCTAAGAGCGTTTCTTGGTATCGCTCCATGAGCTTCATAGCCTGGATTTCATTCCGTGAAGTTAAGCACGTTTCAACGGAGTCTGCAACATCTCTAGGAGAGGCGGTGTCACTTACCGTATCTAACAATGACCCTCCAAATAAAATGTCGACGATTGACCGCGGCAAAAACATATACAGAATCTTAGTCACGAACGCCTGCTGATTGGAAGGGGGAAAAGCTTCATGCACATATTGCCTCATCAAGGGATGAACTTGATAGGATTCCTGACCGAAAATCGGGCTTTCATGTTTTACTAACATTCCCAGCCTATCTAGTTTTTTTACATTTTTCGTAATGCGATTGAATGTTCCTCCAATTACGCGATTAATTTCGTCGCGTGTTAAAGCTCTCGGCGCTTCGACAAGATATCTCAGAATGTCTTGGAGGTCAGGTGATAATGGAGCCCAAATGTCTTTAAAATAATGCTTAATTCTTTCACCCTCGGGTACGTCCCCAACTTTTGATTTCTCTAAGCACCCCTTAACGGTATCCAACTGAGCAGTAATCTGACCAGCTATTAGACCTAACCACCATGGATGCCCATTGGTATGCCGTATTAACTCAATGCAGTATGGCTCTGAATTGTCACCAGTTAGATTAATGCCTCTCCTTCTAAGGAAGTCAAGCCCTTCGACGGTACTAAAACCGTCCAAGGGAATGTGCCGAAACAATACGCGCTGATCCCAGAAGGCCGTCCGAGAGGTTAGTAAAATAAGACTCGAATGTTCATTGTTTAGAGACATTTCAACAATAGGTTTTAACTCGCCAACCGCATCCTCAGATTCCGGACTAATGTACGCATCCACATTATCAAAAACGATTAAACAGCGATGTTGCCTCATCTGCTTTAGCAAACGGGTCATGGTTTGGTCTAACGGTTCGTCTCTGTATCGCATGGAGGATTCCCGACCATTAGTCAACCCATCCAAGGCCTCGATAACTTTTGCATGCAGCGAGCCCGCTAACTCCCGACAATCTAACCAAACGTACTTGTCGAAAGTTCGCTCTTCTCCCTTAGCGTTGCGGCGCAGGAATTCAGCAACCAATGTTGACTTCCCTTGTCCCCCCATACCTGTAACAGCGACAACGCGAAGCCCGGAAGTCGCCAATTTTGATAGCTCAACATCTCTTCCAACCCAGTCTGGGGCATAGGGGACAGGATCAACTTCATGAAACAATCGGTCTTCCCCTGTATTTTCATGTCCAACTGAACCAAACTTTCTAGCCAGTGGCATACTTATTATCCCAGTCTCACCCGCAGCCCTATATAAAGATGTGTCTGCTACAAAGTGTCCAGACGGAGTAGTTGTGCGTAAATAAATTGTGAGTTTGTTCGCGTCAATATCAAACTCGTAAACGCAGTATCGACAGTTTGACAACTTCGGTTGCCCGGGATCTCTGGTATCGGGATACCCGATACCAGAAACCAGTCTAAGTAACTCGCTATCCGGCGTGCTTAGGCTGTCAACCTTTGACCTATGAATATGGCCGTGAAGGATTGCAGTTACGGGTATACCATATTCTTTCATTAATGTATCTTCAAGATTCTCTCGATCGTCGGGATTTAACCAATCGAGGGGATGATGAATAAGCGCTAGGGCTAAGTCACTCTTAGGCAAGGTATGCAACTTCTCTATTAACGCATTAAGCTGACACTTAGTCACTCGTAAGTTCCCATAATCATTTGTGCCAAACGTCGCCCATGACGAATTTATATGTATAAACCTCAGTAGTCCACTGTCCACTGCAATATCGGATATAGACGCACCATACATTTCATCAGTAGAAGCAACCCGCCCCGAAACCGTCGTGCTAAAGGAATTGAAATCCCTGTATCTAGTTGAAAATAATTGCCACATTTGATGAAATTGGTCCGGGTCGTTGAACTGGGATGGAACTGCTTCATTAAAAACAGAAGACAGAAATGGCTGCCTGGGCACATCATGGTTTCCAGGGATTACAACCAACTGTTCCTTAGCCAATGCGGCAGTCTCAAGCAGACGATTATAAAAGTTAAGAGCCCTGCTATATGATTCCTTGGTTCCTCCCCTATCGACCGTGTCTCCTGTCATCACAACTGAATCAATTTTTAAATTGTGAGTTTCAATCAGGTTTTGAAGGTCGTCAAGAAGAGCATCTAATACGCCATTTGTAGGATCGCCCTTGGATAAGCCAATGTGAAGATCGGAAAGATGGACAACACAAAATGACTTCATAAATTTTCACCACCATATTACCATATCTTCAATATCAATCCTTATATTTCCTTCTATTAATCTTAATGAAATTTCGAAAAAGTAAGGAAGTGATGAGACTGAATAGTCTGATCCCGTTTTAGATTCTTTTATGATGGGGTTACTGTTTGCTTTTAATGACGACGCCATACCGCATATGGCGTTAGGGGATAACTGTTAAAGTTCGTGGTCTTGTGGAGGCTTGATCCTTATGCTTCAACGAATTTCTGGTGTAAGAGAGCCTGTCAATCTCGTAGAGACTGTTTGAGTTGCGCTCAGATTTTAGCAAAAAGCAGCACAATAAGATTGTATTACATTTACCAACAACCTGGGTAAAGACAGACTAATTTGGACACCGACTGTCCCATTTGACTGTAGTCAAATGACACATGGGACGGTCCATCTCACGATATTAAGTAAAATTTTCACATTACACATATTTACAATATTCCACAAGCACCGGTAGTACAATTTGCTTTGCTGCGCAATACAGTAAAACGCTAAAGGGTGAAGGTGAAAGTTAGTGTCGTCTCATTCCAATGGTTGGGCTAATCTGTCCCAGGAGGAATACCTAGTAATGCGGTTAAAAGAAGTTGGAAATCGAACAGTTCAAGAAAATTATCCTTCCGAATACCCATGCAGGAAAGATTCCTGACGTTAAGTATTAGAAACATATACATGGGTTCTGGTGCAAAAATATTTGTACACACCACATCTGGACGGGATTTTGAATCAAATCAGGTCCATGTTCACTATATATGGCGTGCCTAAAATTTTTTGCACCAGAACCACAGGAAATATGAGAGGTGGCTCAATCTCTTTTGCTCGTAATCTTTGCACCAGAACCTTCCATTATCTCTAAAATTAGTTCAAAACTATTCCGACATTTTTTATATGAACGGTCTCGTGCGAATATGTTTTTAGATGATATAACGACCATTAATTCTTCCTCGATGATGCTTAACTCCTCATGTATAGATGTACAGGGTAGTGTGTCATTCTGTTGGGTCGTGATGTTCATCTTTGCTGAATCAATCTGTTGAAGTAATGTATCTATTTGAGCTTGTGTTTCAAAGTATCTAGCCAAGGAAAAGTGAACGCACCAGAAAGCAAATAGAATAACGGGTATCAGACCAAAAAGTACATACATGCGGTATGTCATCTCCCTAAAGACTTGGCAACACGATCTACGTTCACTCATGACTTTGATTCTTATTTCAGTCCCCAGACGCGACGATAAATCGCTTCGTACTCACCTACCTTGTTCCAAATTTGAAAGTGCGTTACTGCACGACACCGGGCACTCTCAGAAAACGCTTTGTATCGTGATTCGTCACGAAGTAAAAGGAGCGAATCTCTCGCCATTTGCTCTACATCTCCAACGGGTGACAAAAAACCGGTAACACCATGTTCAACCACTTCCGGTATACCGCCCGCTACTGAGCCAATAACCGGGATCCCACATGCCATTGCCTCCAGTGCAACGAGACCAAAACTTTCTTTCTCGGAGGGTAAGAGAAGTAAGTCTGCAGCCGCAACAAGGGAGGCTACTTCCTCCTGTTTCCCCAAAAAGTGTACAAAATGGTTCAAATCAAGTGCCTGTAGCCGATGACGCGCGCGATTGTAATCGGGACCTTCACCTACGAGTACAAGCCTCGCAGGGGTCTCCTTCACAATTCTTGCGAAGATATCGATCACGTCATCAATTCGTTTCACCGCTCTGAAATTGGACATATGGAGTACGACCCGCTCCCCAGGTTGAGCTAATGAACGACGAATGTGTGCCCCAGCTTCGGGACAAAAGACGTCGGTGTCAACAAAGTTGTATACACAGTCAATATTTTTATCCGTCTCAAATAATTTTTTCGTTTGCTCAATCAGACTGCGACTAACTGCCGTGACCGCATCGCTCTTTTCTAAGCCCAGTCGTATGACTTGTTTTAAGCTCTCACCCTGTGCGAGAACGGTTACATCTGTCCCGTGAAGTGTCGTTACAACTTTCACGTCTTTCGTGGTCATCTGCCTAGCAAGATAGGCGCAGACCGCAAATGGCATGGCATAGTGTGCATGGATGACGTCCAAGTTATATTCGTCTGCGACTTTCGCCATCAACGCAGCCAACGAAAAGTCATACGACGGAGTACGAAGGACGGGATAGGTGGCGACGTCCGTTTCATGGATATAAACATTCTCCATAAATGTGCCCAAACGGAATGGAACATCAGTCACCATAAAGTGTACCTCATGCCCTCGTTGTGCGAGCGCCTTCCCAAGTTCTGTCGCGACAGTACCCGATCCCCCGACCGTCGGGTAACAGCTGATGCCGATACGCATGATTCGTCCCCCCTTTGTCATATTCCAATCATTGTGTGGTTCAATGATTGACTCTGTTCATTGATGCATATATAGTAATATATATATGTTTTAATATTGATGCAAACGCTGATGGAGTGGAGGGCCTTACGTTGTCTTCATCAAGTGCACTTGATATCGCTATTTTGTGCGTAGCGATTTGTCTTTTTGTAAGTTTCCTCGTGGCGACTGTAAAACGGCTTACAGTTCTTGGCCATGTCACTGGAATTCTCACATCACTTGGCTTTGTGGTGTCCGGTTTGATCGGACTGTTTCATCCATCAACATATGTATCTATCGGGCATGGTGCCTTTGCTTTCACCACATTAAGTTTCCGAATGAATGCAGTCGCTGGTTTTTTTGTTTTGCTTATTGGAATCGTGGGATTGTTTGCTGCGGTATACGGTATTGGGTACGTGAGGGAGTACAACGATCGCAAGTCCGCATCACTATTAGTGTCAGGGGTTCTCATTTTTATAGCGACCATGGTTTCTGTTGTTCTTGCGGGGAATGTGTTTACCTTTCTCGTTTCATGGGAATGTATGTCCGTCGTATCCTTCCTCTTGGTGATTTATGAACATGAGCAGCGTGAAGTACAGAGGGCTGGATTTATCTATGTGGTCATGACGCATATTGGAACGGTCTTTTTAACAATTTCGTTTTTAATCCTGGCTTATTATTCTAACAGCTTCTCTTTTCAGAACATGGATGCCATTCAGATGCCTATCGGTATGAAGACACTTGTCTTTTTGTTTGCACTCATCGGATTTGGGACGAAGGCAGGGTTGGTCCCGTTACACATCTGGTTACCCCGTGCACACCCTGTTGCACCTAGTCACGTCTCAGCACTGATGTCCGGCGTCATGATCAAGATGGCTATGTATGGATTCATTCTTGTCGTTTTTCAGTATCTAAAAAGTGGGCCCATATGGTGGGGTGTGCTCGTTGCATGTGTCGGAGCCGTGACAGCACTTTTGGGGATTTTACACGCCTTGGGCCAACGGGATCAAAAACGCATGCTTGCATATAGCAGTATTGAGAATATGGGAATTATCTTCATGGGACTCGGTGTAAGTCTGATTTTGATGTCTCTCCACGAACCCACACTAGCAACGTTTGCGCTATTGGCTTCTTTGGTTCATGCGTTCAACCACGCGCTCTTCAAGAGTCTTCTGTTCCTCGGGGCGGGTGCGGTGCTCTCCACGACACACACGAAAGACATGGATCGGCTTGGCGGCATCATTCGCAGTATGCCGTGGACGGCAGCATTTACATTGGTTGGTGCGCTGTCTATTTGTGCAATGCCTCCGTTCAATGGGTTTATTGGAGAGTGGATGTTGTTTCAATCAGTGTTTGGACTGGCCACTTCAGCACATGACCCTTGGGTGAATGTCTTCGCTGTGCTCATCATTGGGGCGTTAACGATGACGGGGGCGCTTGTGGCGATGGCGTTTGTACGTTCCTTTGGTACAACCTTTTTGGCCTTACCTAGAAGTGAATATGCACAAAAGGCACATGAAGTAGATGTGTCCATGCGCATCGGAATGGCCGGATTGGCTGGACTGTGTATCCTGACAGGCGTATTTTCGTCACGTTTGTTTGAGATGTTTGGACACACAGTGCAAGAAATCACAGGAGCTCAGTTGGCCAAAAATCCAATGGGTTTGGCGTTTTATAACCTGGGCAGTACCAGTGCACATCTCTCCATTCTCCCTGTCCTTTTCACTTCGGTGGCTGCACTCATCCTGCTTTGGCTGGTGATTCGCCTTGGTGGAAGACGGATATCGACAGTACGTGAGGAGACGTGGGCTTGTGGAGGCACTTTGACACCGATGATGACATATACCGCAAGCGGTTACAGTAAGCCGATTCGAATTGCCTTTCAGAAAATCATTCGACCTTCTCGCACATTGGACCGAACCGAAGGAAGTTTCTATTTTCCTGCTAAATACGCCTATATCAGCAAGGTGAGTTCATTCGCTGAAGTATATATGTATCAGCCAGTGGTGCAGGCGGTCCTTCGTACTGCACGCATCGTACGAGGTATACAGAATGGACAAGTCCAAAGTTATCTCGCGTATTTGTTCATCACGCTGATTGTTGTTTTGCTACTGGTGAAGTGAGGTGAAAGCAGACGAGATGTACGTCATCTTAGAAATCGTTCAAATCATTTTCCTCATCGCGGTCGCCCCGCTAATACAGGGGGTTGTCAAAAAGACAAAGGCATTGCTTCAAGGACGGCGGGGTCCTTCGATTTGGCAGCCTTATTATGATTTGCGCAAGTACATGTTGAAGGATGAAGTCGTGTCCGTTCATGCTTCGTGGCTCTTTCTAATTACACCGTATGTGGTGTTTGCATCCACGATAGCTGTTGTCGCGATGATTCCAGTGTTCATGACAGATACGCTGTTGTCCTTCACGGGGCAACTGGTACTAGTAGTCTATCTGTTTGGGATGGCTCGATTCTTTACGGCACTTTCGGGGATTGATACAGGGAGCTCGTTTGGGGCGATGGGTTCTAGTCGAGACATGTTTGTGTCTGGTCTCGCTGAACCGGTTCTGTTTGTGACGTTACTCGCCGTAGCCCTGCCCTTGAAGACAACGAATGTAACGCTGCTGACGAACCGTGTGATAGCGAACCATGCGCTTCTCTTATCTCCGACATTTTACTTGGTATTTTTAGCGTTTTTCATTTTGGTCGTGACAGAAACCGGGCGCATTCCGGTAGATAACCCGGATACGCATTTGGAACTGACCATGATTCACGAGGGGATGCTGTTAGAGTATTCCGGAAGACGATTGGGGCTCATGATGTGGAGCGCGTGGATCAAACAGACCCTCATGTTTACTCTTTTGATCGACTTCTGCGGACCCTGGGGGATCTCTCGGGATGGGCACGGATGGATACTGATTGCAAGTTTGGCCTTCTTGTTCCTGAAACTCATTATCCTTGCGATTGTTGTGGCCTTCGTCGAGATGTCTTATGCGAAAATCCGGTTCTTTCGCATTCCAAGGTTACTATCTGCAGCATTCGCTTTATCCATGATCGCCATTGTCACCGAGTACTTACTATAAGGAGAATGTAGCGTGACGGTCTTGCAAGCATTATCCATTGTATTGATACTCAGCACACTTGGCCTGCTCTGGATCAAACGCATTGCTACAGCGATCAAAATATTGTCTATCCAATCGCTGATTCTGGGTATGATGGCGATGTTCATCGCGAGACAGACGGGTACGGTTGATTTATATATAATGGCAGGACTCACCATCCTCATGAAAGCCATCGGCATTCCGTGGATTCTCTGGTACACTCTTCGCAAGATTGGGGGGGTGCGGGAAACAGAGAAACTGATAGGTCGTGAACTCTCCCTACTTTGTGGAGGCGGGCTTTTAGCCATCGGATATATCATAACATCGCGTTTGCATATCTCGGCACCGAATTTGACTCGGGAATACCTACCGATTTCCATTGCGATGTTACTCATTGGCCTGTTTATCATGATGACGCACCAGAAAGCGATTATGCAAGGGATTGGTCTCGTTGTGATGGAAAATGGACTGTTTTTAGTCGCCCTCGTTACGACGTACGGTATGCCGTTCCTTGTTGATATTGGTGTATTTCTCGATGTGTTTGTGGCTGTGATTCTGATGAGCATGTTGACGTATCGGATCGACAAAACATTCCAAAGTACACATACAGAGAATTTACGTAGGTTACGGGGGTGAGGAATTGGCATTGTTAGCTGTGATGGTCCCAACAGTAACAGGAATACTTTCGTTTATCATCAGTCCAGCACGATTGCGTGAGTTCATTCATTTGGTCGGCAGTATTGCCACAAGCCTGATTGGGCTCATGTTAGTTTGGGAAGTTGCGAAGAATGGCTCTATCACAAGCCAAAATCAATTCTTTCATGTGGACGCACTCAGTGCCGTCATTCTCATGATTATTTCTATTGTAAGCTTGACGACATCGATTCACTCTGTCGGTTACATCCGACATGAACAACAGGAAGGCCTCCTAAGTGGTCGACAGACCAGACAGTATTACATGTTTTATCACTTGTTTATCGCAACGATGGTGCTTGTTACAGTCGTGAACAACATGGGCCTGCTCTGGGTCGGTATTGAGGCAACCACTGTGGTATCTGCATTTTTAGTCGCGATTTATAAAAAAGGTGAAGCGCTTGAAGCGACGTGGAAATACCTGATGATCTGTAGTGCAGGCATTGCTTTGGCACTCTTGGGCGTCATCATACTCTATGCCTCATCTATTGCCAAGCTTGGAGCCAGTAATCAGGTATTGAATTGGACGGTACTATCCAACGCGAACTTGATGCTGCAACCGAACCTTGTTGCCTTATCCTTTGTGTTTATTATGGTCGGCTTTGGAACGAAGGTAGGGCTTGCTCCAATGCACTTTTGGCTTCCCGATGCACACAGTCAAGCACCATCGCCGGTGAGTGCTCTCTTGTCGGGGGTCTTACTCAATTGTGCGATGCTAGGGCTCATTCGCTTTGGTATTGTTGCTGAAAATACACTTCATGGACAATTAATTCAACACCTATTCATTGGGTTTGGATTATTGTCCGTTATCCTTGCATTTCCATTTATTCTTGTTCAACGAGATTTCAAACGAATGCTCGCCTATTCCACCGTAGAACACATGGGGATTATCGCGGTTGCGCTTGGCATTGGGGGGGCTTTAGGGTATACCGCAGCCTTACTTCAAATGTTTAATCACTCCATTGGAAAATCGATGTTGTTTTTGTCTGCCGGAAACGTGAACCAGAAATACAGATCAAAGCAAATGCCGAGGGTGCTTGCGATGCTTCGAATCATGCCTTTTACAGGAGTTGTGTTTCTCGTGGGTACACTCGCCATTACGGGTGTACCGCCATTCAACATTTTTACCAGTGAGTTTTCTATTTTTGTTGCAGGCTTTCAGCAGGGACATGCGGTTGCAACAAGCGTACTCATTCTCTTTATCGCCTTCATTTTTGCGGCGATGATGTTTCAGGTTATGAAGATGATTTTTGGTGAAGAAGTTGGCGAAAGGGTAACAAGGGGCGAGGTTAGTCGATGGTCCGTCATCCCACTCGTCTTACCCATGGCTTTTGTGGTTGCGTATGGCCTATATATACCCGCGTCGTTTACTCAATTAATTCACCATGCTTCGTATATCCTGGCAGGAGGAGGTCATGTATGAAATTCATTCGAGTTGACGTCCTCCCCCATGAGTTGCCCAATGCTTGTGCTCCGGTCATCAATCAACATGGTCGTTTCATCACAATGGTCGCGTCCGATGAATGTGAACGTGGCATCGATCGATTTGTCGTACGCTACCTGTTTGCACATGATGGGAAATCAGAACTGACCATGATTGAGAGCGTATTACCGGGAAGCGACCCAACCTATGCTTCTGTGTCTTCCATCATTCCCGCTGCCTCTTGGGCAGAGCGAGAAGCCTACGATCTCTTTGGGATCCGTCCGATTGGACACCCCGATTTACGACCTTTGGTTTTACATGAACATTGGCCAGAAGGGGTCTATCCCTTGCGCAAAGACTACCCGCTAACGGAAATGCCAGCACGAGATACCGCTCGGTCATGGTCGTATCCTAAGGTAGAAGGGGAAGGCGTCTTTGAAGTTCCGGTGGGTCCAATTCACGCTGGGGTTATTGAGCCTGGTCATTTCCGATTTCAGGTGATGGGAGATTCAGTTCTCCACTTAGAGGCAAAACTTTTTTATACCCACCGAGGGATTGAGAAGCGTAGCGAGGGTATGAAGGTTACGAAAGGGTTGTATCTCGCTGAGCGAATCTGCGGTGTGTGCAGTGTCTCTCATGCATTGTCCTATGCACAGGCCATTGAAAGTATCGCGGGGACGAAGATTCCAAAACGAGCGGAATTTTTACGCGTTCTGTTTGCAGAAATGGAGCGTTTATATAACCACGTCGGGGACATTGGAAACATGTGCGCCGGTATTGGGTACGCCTATGGAATTAACCACGGTGCTCGGTTAAAGGAACAACTGATGCAGATGAATGATTGTATCATCGGGCACCGATTTCTAAGAGGTTGTATTGCACTCGGCGGTGTCGCGGAAGATATCACCGAGGAGAAGTTCGAGCATATCCGAAGAACGCTGGAACAAGTGGAGAGAGAACTGCATGAAATTGTTGAACAAATCTTATCACACGACATCGTCATCAATCGCTTTGCGAATACTGGCGTTTTGCCGGAACAAGTTGTTCGTGAACTCTCGGCCGTTGGACCCACGGCACGTGCTTCCAATTATGACGTAGACGCGCGGCGTGATTTACCATACGCTGCGTACTCTGAGCTATTTTTTGATGTGCCGACGTTGGCAGAGGGCGATGTGCTCGCTCGATTCAAACAAAGATTTCTCGAAGCAGAACAGTCCTTTCGGTTAGTCGAACAAGTGATTCAAAGCATTCCAAAAGGGGATATCCGTGTTCCGATTGGAGAATTTCCGCCTAATGCCTATGGAATAGGCATTACAGAATCCCCTCGTGGAGAAAACGTCCATTTTGTCATGACAGGCCCAAATCACACGATTTACCGCTACCGCGTGCGTTCAGCGCCCTATGCAAACTGGCCAGCTGTACCCTTTTGTGTGCCTGGCAATATTATTCCGGACTTTCCGCTCATTAATAAGAGCTTTGAACTGTGCTATGCATGCTGTGATCGTTAGTTGGTCACACACACTTGTTATTTTGAGAGGGGACCCTAAAGTTGATTGCAGTGGTAAAGAGACTTTGGAAACATGGGATTGGTACGATTCCGAAACATGAGGTTCAACGGTCGATAGGTAGAGGGAAACTATCATTTGATGTAACAAGGTGTACGTCATGCGGAGATTGTGTTTCGGAATGTCCTACTGAAGCCCTGTCTCTGCAGGGTGGCGAAAGCGGAATGTTGTTCTCTCTAGCACATGGTTCGTGTATTTCTTGTCGTGTTTGTACCCAGATTTGCGAATCGGGTGCACTACCGATCACGAATGATCCAATTCCGAGTGTCAGGGAACGGGATCAACTGACTGTCCATTACACGATACCTAGTGAGCAGATTAAACAGAAAGGGGATGTGCGAAGTGAGAAACATCGAACAGCAATTGCCATCCGTGATTAAAAAAGTATTTGGGCGCTCCCTACACATTCGTCATGTAGACTCAGGGTCGTGTAATGGGTGCGAGTTTGAAACGACGGCACTCATGAATCCGGTGTATGACATTCAGCGATTTGGCATCGACTTTGTTGCATCTCCGCGACATGCAGATATGCTTCTGGTGACAGGAGGTGTTACTTGGAATTTAGAGGAAGCATTACGAAAAACATATGCAGCTGCAGCGAGTCCCAAAATGTTGGTTGCCGTTGGGGCATGCGCCTGTGGTGGCGGAATTCTTGGTAGCACCTACGCAAATGTAGGCGGCGTAGATAAAATCTTCCCTGTATCCGTGTATGTTCCGGGTTGCCCGCCACGTCCTCAAGTGATTTTAGAAGGTATTTTGAACGCAATCGAACGGGCGCACGAATTGAAATCCCCCAAAAAAGGAAGTTATGCATATGCCACAAGAACTTCAAACATTTAAAGCAGAGTTTTTTAAGGCATTGTCGAACCCACTTCGAATTCGAATTTTAGAGCTCTTACGAGAAGGTGATAAGTATGTTCATGAGTTACAAGAGCACATGGGTGTAGATAGTGCTGTTGTGTCACAGCAACTTGCGATATTGAGAAACAAAAATATTGTACTGGGGATAAAAGACGGAACAAAGGTCATGTATTCAGTGAGAGATCCCCTCCTCTTTGATTTATTGGATATCGCAAAGCGAATTTTTAACAACAGTCTGAACGATACCATTCAAATGCTTCAAGACATGAACAGGGATTGATGTCGGTGATGTCAATTCAACCTGTTCAGTGAATACAAACACCGGTTCTGGTGCAAAGATTACGAGCAAAAGAGATTGAGCCATCACTCATATTTTCGGTTATGCAGATAGATCAAACAGGTGGTCCATGAACGCCACGATGGAAGAAACGGGCGAGTGCTGTATCTCAACCGAGTGTGTAAAATATTTTGTGTAAACTCCCAATCCCCAAAAGGGAGTATGAGATTGGGAGGACCTAAAAGTGACCAAGGTTTCAAAAGAGCAGCTCAGAAAGTTTATTGAGGGAAACAATTTGAAGTCCACCGAGGACGTGCAAGCTGCACTCCGAGATTTGTTTGCAGGTTCCATGCAAGAGATGCTTGAGGCGGTTCTGGTGCAAAAATCAAGAGAAGGTATAGATGGAGCCTAATATTGTTGATCAGGGGTTATGCAGCGAAGTGGAAAAGGTACTAATAAAATCTGCGATGGAAAAAGCGGGTACGTGAGGTGCCTTAACCTGTTCCTTCCTTATCATGTGTATAGCCTCAATGCCCTTGAGGGGGTTCTGGTGCAAAAATCAAAAGAAGGTAGAAATACAGCCTAATATCGTTGATTTGGGTTGCTATGCAGCGAAGTGGAAAAGGTCATTAATAAAATCTGCGATGGAAGAGACAGGTACGTGAGGTGACTTGAGCTGTTCTTTCCTTATCATGTGTATAGCCTCAATGCCCTTGATGGTGTAGTCGGCAGTTTGAAACGATTTGAACCCCATCATCGGGTTCGTGATTTTTTTGATGAATCGATGATCTTGTTCAACAATGTTATTCAGGTATTTCGTCTGCCGATTCGCACCTGCGAACGTCTGTCCCCCACATCTTTGCAGCCGGTGATGTGAAGGGTGGACTACAGTATACTCATGTTGCTGGATATGAAGGTAAGGTCGCAGTTCGAAACACTCTCTTTCCACTCAAACAGCGAGTGGATTACCGAGTGGTTCCTTGGACCATTTATACCGACCCTGAGATCGCTCATGACCGAGAAGGAGGCAAAAGATCATCACGGACAAGTTCTTGTTTATACAGCGCCATTCCATGACGTAGATCGTGCAGTGATTGACGGACGAACTGAGGGGTTTGTAAAAGTGCTCACCGATAAGAAGGGTCAGATTCTGGGAGTCCATATAGTGGGGGAACATGCTGGAGAACTGATTCAAGAGCTGGTTTTTGCAATGCATTATGGGTTTCCGATTGGCAAGATTTCCGAGGTGATTCATGCCTATCCGACGAAGGTTGAGGGAATTCGCAAGGCAGCGGATGTTTACTGGAAAGAACGGCTATTCGAAGGTGGAATGGCATCGATGTTAAAGACAATTAGTCGGTTTACACGATGAGGGGTTGTCCAGTGAAAAAACTCTCTCTACTTATTGCACTGCTTGTTGTTGTTTGTTACCGGATCTTAAAAGTGTTATCTAACCGATCCATGTTGCACGGGTCATTTGGATTCATTCATTTTGCCTACCTTCATAACTATGGAGCGATGATGGGAATTCTGCGAGGGGACCGTCTCCTGCTCGTTGCCATCGGCATTGTTGCTTTCGCCGTTTTGGTGGCCATGTGGTTCAAAGTAAAGTCTTCATCAATTTGGTTTTGGATTGGCTGGGCATTACTGATGGGAGGAACAGTGGGAAACCTTTGGGATAGGCTGATCTATGGCTCCGTCACCGACATGCTTCAGATTCCATATATCCAGCTATATTCAACGTGCGGATATTGGAGTTCGGACAGGCGTGATTATAATGCTGATTGGATATTGTCAAAGATTATTGAGAGTTCTTGTAAGTGCCCATCCGAGACAGGTAGATAAATATACAAAGTCGTTTTGCAATCCGACTTCATATTAGGAGCTTTTCGTTGTCTTTGTCCACGAACCTGATGGCAACTGGTATGAGGAGAACATGATGAATCCTACATTCGAAGATGTCAAACAGCTGACGATTACCGGACATGATTGTGGAACGGACGAAAGAAGGCTTGGAAGTTCGAAGTTCTCTCTACGTAAAAAATGTAGCTAAATCTCCAGAATACGCACATAAATATGCTGTAAAGATATATCACATTAAGGACTACAACTACTTCTCAAATCACAGTAACCATTCAAGTCCAGACTATAGCGATGGGATTGCGCCCGGTAAAATCCCACCTATTTAAATTGGGGGTGTCAGCATGGTCAGAATCACTAAAGTAAAAGTACTACGGGATATGAACGGTTGGTTACTTCTCGATTTTGACAACAATGAGCGCAAATTCGTAGACATAAAGCCCTTGATGAGGGGGGCTCGAACCAGCTAAGCGACCAGAAGTTTTTCGAACAGGCGTACATTGACCAGGAATTGGAGACGGTAACTTGGACGGGTGAGTTGGATTTAGATCCAGACAACCTTTACAAGAGAGGTACTGATATTAAGGATTTAGACGTTATCCCGGAATTGAAAAATCGGTACCTAGATTTGTGAATGAGTATGGCGACGTTCTTAAGGGTTAGCAAAGCGATGTGAAATAATACCAAAAAGGAAGATTGAATCAAAATATTCGGTACTTGGCAACTATCAACGAGTGATCGGTTCCGACAGGTATTTAACACCTCTTACGCTGGAAATGTACATATGGCGCTGAACAAGCAAGATGGCATTAACCTGTTTAGTGTGAAAGGAACTCAGTGAACCAAGATCTGGATAAGATGCGCGTGCCGAAGGTGCAGCCTTTACTAGCTCTCCAGTTTCTCATATTTCATAGGCCGAAGGTCTAGTACAGGTGCGCTCACGGGTATTTAGCGGCTCAAGGTTTATACATGTGAGCCTTATTGGCAATAACTGATCCCAGTCTACACTGGGAGGCAGTTACTAATGGGAAACACCGTCTTGACAGTTCGCCCGAGGCCCTTTCCGGGCGAGTCATTTTGGAGCTATGTTCTGCGCCTCGCTCAACCAAATGGAATTCCAGTTTTGACTATCTTGAACGCCATTAAGACTTGGGAGCAAAAGTACGTTCAGAGGGTGGACTTCGGCCTTCTTGATGTGTCACCTGGTAGTGTAGTGGACATGGAAAAGCTTTCCACTTTAACTGGGTACACGGTTCAGGAACTTTTACGCACGACGTTCCACCCTTTACTAGCCAGGTTTGGGGTAAGTGAAGACGTACAACGGACTCGCTTTATGTCGGGTATGATATTGGATACGTATCGGTTTTGCCCTCAGTGCTTGGAGGAAGGAATATATTTCCGACTTATATGGAAGATCAATCCAGCGACAGCCTGTGTCAAACATGGTGGTTTCCTCGTCGACAAATGCCCTCGTTGCGAAAAGCAGATCAATTTTCGGGATGTCGAACTCCTCGATGTATGTCCCCACTGCGGATTTTCACTCATCAAAAGTCAAGCACGAGCGATTAAAGACAGTGAACGAGAGCAACAGCATTGGATAAATGAGGCGTTGTGTTCCCTTCTTGAACCGGGGGGCCTTCTCACTGACCCACCCGAGGTTGCCATGCGCCTCCTGTACCTTCTTTGTGGACGGCGTCCACATTTTAACCGAAAATCGGCTGAAGAGGCATTGCCATCTGTTTTACCTACAATCCTTCAGCACGCGCGAGACAGTCTGTCTCAAAAAAGAACCCTCCACCTTTCATTTCTGTTGAATACCCTGTATGAACATCAGCTTTCCATGAACGAATTTCTTCAGACCATCGTTCCGTATAGTTTTGCGGATTCAGTGAGACAAGGTATGGTTCGGAGAGCAGATCAGTTGTCTTGTCTCGCACCTTGGTGTGATGGGTATCAGAGGCCAGGAACACTCGTAAAAACGGGAACGACCTTAAAGAGGCGTAAATCTGGTGAGACGTTGTTATATTATTTGGCCTGTACGAAATGCGGGTGTGAATACGCTATAGACGAAAATGGGCAACTTCAGGAGCGGACCTACTTCATTGAAGGATATCAGGCACTCCGAAAAACGGAAGTAGCAATGATGGGGACAAAAGCGTTGGCAAGGAGTCTTGGCTTCACTGAGGATAAGACTCGCCGATGCCTAGCCTACTTTTGCACTCGGCTCGAACATAATGAGTGGACAGGTACTCGGTTTGTGGTTGATGCATCGTTGCTGGAACGAGTTCTCAGCGATGTTCGTAAAGGAACAAAACTGAAGGTAATTCAGCGGTGGGATTGCTGGGAGAGCTATCAGCAGTTTCTGGTTTATCGATTTCACCAGAAAGTCATACGTGCTGTGATTGAGCTGAAGCGACCCCGACCATCTAAACGGGCAGACAGTTCCGTAAAACGTGAGAAAGTCCGTGAAGCGCTTGATGTCTTAATGGAGCGCGGCGACAATATCACGATTGAGGTGGTGTGTGACATTGTTGGGGTATGTCCTGAGACGATCCGGAATTGGGGATGTAACGACATGATCGCTGAGACCAAGCAGATTCAATGGGAGCAAAGAATCCAATCTAGGAAAGATGGGATATATGAACAGGTAGAAACCTATTTGTCATCCAATCCGACCACTGTTGTCACATCTCGTGCGGTGTATAATATGCTTGGAACGCTGCGCACCGTACTCTGGCGAATTGCTCCTGAGCTTACGGCATATATCCATGAACGAATTGTCCAGCATAACCGGAACGTAACAGATGTAGTTGAGTGAGCTGGAGCGAGCGGATTAAGTGTGCAACCAAGATTGACTATTAGGCCTTGGCCGAAAAGTGGCGAATCTCTTACTGGGTGTGTTTTATCAAGTTGTATTGTGGTGTATATTCCTTGTCATCGTTCTTGGATGTTCTTCAGAATCCAATCCCCGAACATGGGTTCCAACAATCTATATTCACCACGGCTGTCCCCTTTTTCAATTACCGATAGTCGCATCAGGTTTTTCACGGAGCGGGTAACATTTGAAGTTCCTGCTTCCTTGTTGTGGATTGGTTTATTTAAAAGAATCGACCTGAGAACCAAATCGGCCCCCTTAAAACGTCGGATTTCTTGCCATTGTTCCTCGTACACAGCATCTAATTGAGAAAGCGACTGATTGTACGACCTGTCTAATACCTTTGCGTTGATTTCATTCATATCGCTAATCTTGGCAGCAAAATAGGCATTTGCCATGATGGACATGACGCAATATGGGTGTCCACCCGTTCGTTCCATCAACATTCTTATAGCAGAATCGGTCATTTGAATATTCTCAGCCCGGAGTTTGTATTGAATGTAGGTTTTCCACTCTCCTTCCGGAATCGAAGGTAGTTGAAGCAATGTCGTGAATCGGTAGAATGCTTGATTACGCTCCGCGAATATCGTGTTTAGCAAAGAACTTTCGCTTCCGAGGAAAAAATACGTTGTGTGCTCTTGCTGCTGGAAGATGGAACGTAGTCTCTTCAACAAAGACTGTCCACTGGATTTACCCATTTGGTCGAGTCGATCTAACTCTTGAAATTCATCAAGCAGAATCACCATGCGTTTGTCGTCCTTCTTCGCCATCGTTTCAGCCATGTGAAACGCGGTTTCCAACAGCTCCGTTGGACTTGATTGAGCATCTAACGTTATCCCTAGCTCCAGGTCGTTAATTTTCGCGTGAAGCTCACTATTCTGAAAGAAGTTTCGCAACTGCTGAATGGCAGAAGAAACATGAGGTAATACGCCTGTTCTGTTTTCCAAAATGGATTGAATCAACTTTGTGGCGAATTCCTCGATGGTGGATGTGTACATTAAGTCCAATTTCACGACATAACATCCATCGTTTTGAAGTTGTCGCATAATCTCATGCGCGACACTTGATTTTCCAATTCGGCGCGGGCCGGATATCATAATGCTGTTTCCATGCATCAAGCGCATTTTGCTTTCTTTAATAAAACTGTGCCTATCCACAACATCAATAGACGGTACGATTTTTCCTAACGGGAACACATCATTGGTATAGGACATTTCAGTGCCTTCTTTCGTATACCACATGAACCATTATAGCGCTGTAAATGAGTATTTTTTATCCTACAAACGAGTCTGCTTTTACAGAGGATTTTAAAGAACGCTTTATCAAACTGGTTGATTGTCGAAATCGAATGAACAGAATCATTTTGGGTCGAGTTAAATCGTTAGGGACTCCACGCAAGAAGCACAGAGCTTTTTTAAAAAATATAGTTGACGTTTTCATTTTTACTAGATTTCATCATTCTTGCCAATATTAATAACGGTCCATAAGCTTAGATAGACAGAAGATGTTATTGGAAGAATATAAATTAGTCTTGGAGGATAACTTTGATGAAGTACAGTAAAACAAAAGCTTTAGAAACGGTGAGTAAGTTATTAGAAATATTCAATCGTCATCCAGAAATTATACAAATTGTAGTTCAAGGTCAGGCTTGGGGTTATGTTCAGGACGGGATCGAATTTGAGTTGTATGTTTCCACGGAAGATGCCCAAGAAATCTTAATGAATTTCTATGAAGATATGTTTGAACTGAGACTCATGGGTGATGAAGCCGTAGTTTGTAATCCTGATCTGAACAAATTGCATATGTTAAATCTGGAAAGTACCTTTCTTAACGAGGTCTTTAGGTGGATTCTCGTGGACGGATTCTCTCCGCGCGTAAAGTGCACAGGGGTGGAAGTGGCTCCATACCCTAACCAAATTGCTTTTAAATTGACCGTGTATCTGTTTGAACAAGTTCCAGATACTTTTCCATTGAGAACCAAGTTGAATGAAGACAGTTTTACTCGCAAGATCATGTAGGAACTGATTGAAGAATTCAATCTTACAAGAGACTAATTGAGTCTGGTTTACACCTGGATTTTAAGCGGACAATTAGTTAATATTTTCTTCCTTAGGGTGGCATTGCTCCTGCTTGCCATTTATATTGGCTTACTGCCTATGACGAATTGTGGATGCATCAAGGTGCAGAATTATCGATCCTTGGCATTAGCTTAGCTATCGGAAATTCTCATGCCATTCTACCCAGAGCAAAGAAGGAGATTGGTACTGAAATCGGCGGTAAAGAACTTAGGGCAGATGGTTCAGAAGGATCGTTTATGCATCAGGACATAGATTGTTCTCGGTGGCTTTGCTTTAACTGCTCTGTTGGTTGGTGGTGGATGGAAAGTATTCGCGGATCTCGTATTAATATACCTTTATGGTCAAAGAAGGTTGGGATTCCATCCAAGGAAGCACGAGGTGTCGAAAAATAGGGCCTTTAGTTTAAGGAATTACGTTTAAGGAACTTGGGTGTCCGACCGCATAAGCTTGTTCATCTTGTCATTTGGGACGTGATAGCTACCGATTTATAAATCACTAACCATAGACAAGTACCTATCGATTGTCCATATGATTGCTTCTACGGTGATTCTAATGAACGGTTCTTCGTCACCTTGTTCCACATCATTAAGTGCCTTCATGTACTGGTGGCGGTTCTCGATGGTGTACAGAGCGGGTGCATACCCGTGATGTATTAGAAGATAGTTCACCAGTAACCTGCATGTTTGTCCATTTCCGGCCACGAATGGGACAATCCGTGCCAATCGAATGTGAGCTTTAGCGGCAATTACAACGGGATGATCGTTTACATCTTTGAGCCAAGTTTCGAGTTCTCCCATAAGACTCGGCACTTTCTGCCAGTTTGGTGGGTTATGCTTGGCACCTTGGATAAGTACAGGGACTCTGCGATAACCTACGGAATTCTCCTTTAAAATCCCCTTCATTATAATACGTTGAAATTCCATAATGAGCTTTTCGGATGGTGGTTCCTTGCTTTTCACAGCTTTGTCGAGCCAATTCAGAGCCTCGTTCGCATTGACGACTTCCAGATGGTCGCGCAACGGCTTCCCATGGACTGTGATACCGTGTTGCAGCACAGCCTGTATCTCTCGCAAGGTGAGCGTGTTACCGTCGATAGTTGTGGTCTCGTGCGTGTAGCGAAGACGGAAGTCCTCAATGAAGCTCCTTACAGACGCAGATGGAAGTGGGCATACCGCACCCAGCCTAGATTTTTTTGTATCGAGACGTTGTAATATTTCATCAAGGCACACGTTTAGTCACCTCACCGTCTGGTACCAGACCGACAATTCACCAAAGACCGCAACCACAACATAAGACTCCATTCACGATCTGTACCAGGCCACCAGCATATTATGTGTGGACATTGTTAAGAAACAAGTTATATTTATTAACCGTATTATTTTCCAAAATAATCAAAGTGTCCATTTATTAATGATAAAGGAATTCGTGAATAATTGTCGAAAATCGACATAGCTCGACGCCAGTGCTGATCTTCTAGGTACTGAGTTTTTACAGTTTGGTTTTGGAAAGGGGATCTATGAATAGACTCAGTATACGTTTTAAGCCCCGTACCGGTGAATCACTAAGTAGCTATTTACTGCGGTCATGCTATAAAAATTCCGTACGAATTAATAAACTTCTTCGAGAAATTTCCAAAGTGCCGATTGAACCGCGAAGTCCTCAATTCAAGCCGTTGATTGATGCATTTCCATCACGCGTAATATCTCTAGAAAAGCTATCTGAAATTACAGAAGTTACTGAACAAAGATTAGAACAAATGACGTTATCAAATGTCTTCAAAAAAATGGGAAGTGGGATGATTGATGGTAGATCGATAGGAGGACTAATCTTCTTGAGATCGAGACGGTTTTGCCCAGTATGTCTTAGTGAGCATAAGATATATAAGCTGAAGTGGCAAATACGAGATATCGAAATTTGCGATGAACATCTTGTTAAATTGGCAACTGTATGTCGTAAATGTGGGAAGTCCCAACCATATTGGAACGAGCTTACACCTTTATTAATGTGCAGGCACTGTGGGAGTTTGCTAGCTGGGGACGGCGAAAGAGTGAATGAAGAGAGCATTATTGTAGACCAGCGTATCAAACACGCCCAATGGGATTTCATGCTTAAAGACGATACCGTTTTGATTCATGATGTCCCAATTATCCAGAATCAAGCTCTTGCTACGAAATTGCTGTACGTGTTGCAAAATTACGCACCAGAATTTAATCGTGACGATATCCAACATATCAGAAAAGACAGACTTTATTGGCTGGTACGGTTTATTCAGGGGGAAACAGAAGAGCATTACCTTACCATAGACCTATTACTCAATTCTCTACGGAAAACAAGTCTGGACATAGAGTCATTCAGCCAACTCACTGTGCCCGAAGAATATAAAATTGGACTTCTTAGTGATCGGGCTAAGTCGGTTCAACCAGGCCCATGCCTAGCTCCATGGTGTGCATCGTACGGGTCCAATCATGATATGAAGCCAATAAAACATCTGGGGCAGGTCAGTAAGAATTATCAGGCTTTCCGGAACCCGTATGTATGTACGTCTTGCTTTGTGAAATATGGGTGCTCCAGAAAGGGGAATTTGTGGTCTGAATCAGGTGATTTAATAAAATTTGGCTGGCACAAGATCGTACCTCTTCTGAAAGAGCGTACGAGTTTACTAAGTATTAGTCGAGAATGTAAGGTTGGTATCGATAAAATTCGGCGCATAAGAGGGTATTTTTATGGAAGGGGCATTGTTCCTGGGAATGAGCAAGTACCTCCAATTACAGACGAAATTTTACTGAAATTCAAGGATGCATATTCTCAAAAAAGGAGTTACAGGTACGCAGCAAAGATGTATGGCTGGAGCCCGCTTGTCTACTGGGCTTTGTATGGTTCTAACGTAATTCAAAATTATATTGTATTCCAGTATCGTGACGATATTGGCAAGATATCCAAGAGGGAACTTACAGTCCACAGATTGGAAATAAAGATCAAAAAAGAATTAGAAACTCGACTACAAAATGATTTGCCAATCACTTTGGCCCAGGTCTCTTCAGCCGTAGGATGCTCGGCAGTATTGATACAGAAATACGGGCTGGCTCCGTTGATTCAGAAGGCCCGGATCAAAAGAAATGAAGGGCGGATTGAACGGTGCCATAGGTTGGCAGAGGATTATTTAGGTGACGAAGAAGATATCTACACTGACGTATCAGTTGGTGAGTTTCGTAAAATCACAGGGATGGGGCACTGGTGGCAGCACCAACATGTTCCAGAAATACTGCGGAGAATCGATGAGGAACAACAGAGACGTATTTACCAGCGTCGGATTAGAATCGTTCAGGCGAGTATTGAACAATTGAAAGAAGATCACTTACCAGTCAGTATCAACGCGGTGATTCGTGTTTCAGGACTAGACCGTGTACTGATTTTCAGGGATCCGTTCTTAAAGGGGATAATATACAACTGTAACAACGGTAATGCCTGCGAGGAGGTTAGCGAGAAGAAATCTGATTGAAGTTGGAAGCACGTAACGTGAAAGGACATTTGCTGTTATATTTTACGTGTGTTAGGACAAGGGTTATTACTAGAAGGGACATTTTGATGGTCCGATAACACCCTGTTTTCGGGTGTTTTTGGGACAATCGTAGTTACTGACCACACTGGGGTTACAATCGTTCCTGCAAGGAATGAGCGTTGTCCCGTAAGTAGAATACGGATTGACTTTAAACTCAGCTCCCGCAATGATGTAAATCTCGTCATTGCGGGAGCTCTGCTTTTGGACGAAACATACAGGGACCTGGGATGCTTGGTAGAAGAACATGGATATATATGATTCTATTTAATATTATGATAAGAGTATGTGCATAATATTCAGCTATAGTGTATTTATCCCTTGTTCTATGGTATCGCTTACAACTTGTGTGTTACCTTAAATCTCTCCGACGAGTAATGCCTAATTTTTTAAATAGCCTCGATATGTGGCTTTTCACGGTGTTCTCGCTAATATACAAATCCCGTGCAATTTCAGCATTGGTTCTCCCTGCCCGAACGAGATGAACAATTTGACGCTCTCTTTCCGTGAGCATCTTATCATGAACGGAATAATCGATCATGTTTGAACTTAACAGTCGGTCGATCAAGGCCTTGGTTTGTGTCGCGTCATTGAGCATTTTTTGCTGCTCGTCCAAACAATACTGAGGTAAACTCTCGACCAAATCGCCGTTATTTACAAACTGAATGGCTAAATCGTTAATAAAGTATCCCGTGAGTAAGTAGAAATTGTTATCGCACAATGGGCAGAAAATGAAACACGGGAAATATGTTACCTTGCTATCAACTATTTTTGGTTGCTGTAGATCGCCAAAGTGCTCGATTAAAGCTAGTACCCTGTCTCGGTACTTGTCCCCCAATTTGTCGAACATTTTGTCGCCAATCATATTTCCTCGCACCTTAAGAAGTACCTCTCCATGTCTGTCAACGAGATACCCAGACTGGGTCCAACGATAACAGAACATATTAAGTATATATTCTACACTCTCCATGGTATCCGTCATTGTGGCAGTCTCCCCCTTTCATAATCAACAGTTGAGTATAAGTCATGTGATGTATGATCGGTATGGTCAAAAGTTTGAACTTCGATGCGTCGTGGACGCGGGGGATTAATACTCTCATACCAATCTCGATAAACGAGTATACTCTATTTGTCGAATAATGTCGTACGTTGGCGAAAAAGCACCGATTTTGTAGGATGTCATTGCCGGAGTGATCGTGATAAAATCCTGGTGACAGGAAATGGTAAAGTATGTTGGGATGTCTAGGGGATACCTAAAATGCTCAATCGTGCGGTAGAAAGCAATCAACTTAGCTATGTTATTAAACACAACATGTATCAACATTTTTACCAACCACTCTATCGGCTTCAACGTCAATGTCTGGTTGGATATGAGGCGCTGCTCCGCAGTGAACCCCCGATCAGTCCAGAGGGCCTGTTCCGTTTTGCAGAGAAGACAAATAGGCTATATCAATTGGACACAGAATCGATTCTTCTTGCTTGTGCATCATTTAGCTCCTCAGATCGTATAAAACGTGACGCGGAGCTGTTCTTAAATATTTTCCCCTCAACGTTAGTTCACCCGTTTTTTGGTTCTCTCTTAGAGGAAATGGTGTCAAACCACGCAGTGTTGCGAATTAGGATTGTATTCGAGTTGGGTGAATCCGAAGTGATTCGCGATATGGGAGCACTTCGAGACGCCATTAGTTGTCTACATGAAAACGGATTTCGCATTGCCATTGACGACGTGGGAAAGGGGATGTTCTCTTTGCAAAAAATTTTGGAGTTAGAACCTGATTTCATCAAGTTAGACCGCTACTTTGCATCAGATATTTGTCGGCTAATCAATAAGCAAAGAATGATCTCGCTCTTTGTAGCTTACTGTGAAGAAGGTACTCAATTGATTTTGGAAGGAATTGAGACCTCGGAGGATTTGGCCATGGCTAAACACTTAGGTGTGCACATCGGCCAAGGATTCATACTAGGTAGGCCCGGTTCACTAGAGAATGTTCCTGTAGCATAACTGAGATTGGTGACACTGAACACATAGACGTAACTGTGTAAAACATCATATTTGGCAAATCAGTAGAAATGCTGAGACGCAAAGCTACGGGTCTAAAGACGCTGGTCCATGATCGCCGGGTTGCTACGAACATTCGTATTTTGGAGCAGCCCTTATACAGGTAGGGGAGGCTTTTTTTGATATAAGGGGTCTGTTATTGACCAACTACTAACCTACTTTGTGTACGAACAGCGATGGGAACTGAGTAATTGATGGGGGGATAGGTCGTTGAGTCTGTCGGTAGAGGTAAAAAATAAAGTCAATTCTGTAGTTGTTACAGTGACCGGAGACGTCGATTTCTCGACGGTTCATGATCTATTAGCAGTCATGACTGAGCATCGGGAACAGTCTATATCAATCGATTGTAGTGGACTTAGTTTCATTGATTCCACGGGCATCGGTCTGATATTACGGACAATCATGGAGCTTGGTGAGACTGGATGCGAAATCACGTTAGACGCGGTTCCGCCGCAGATACAGGAGATCTTAGATGAAATGGGCGTATCCGATATTCTTCATGAGCTTGCGGGGAGGTAGCCCATGAGAACGAATGAGCTTCAGCATCAGTTTCAAAAGTATCTCGATACAATAGAAGGCTCTTCGGATGAAGTGGAGGCGGCAGAAACTATCCAAAGAATGCTGCTAGAGGATGACATTCCGGCTTGTAATCAATTATCGTGCAGGGGAATGTCTCTTCCCGCACTTCGGCTAAGCGGAGATTATTACGACTTTATCTACGATGAACGAAATGGACGTTATTGGATATTCATTGGTGATGTAATGGGGAAGGGAATACCTGCTTCACTTTTAATGGTCATGGTGCGTTCAACGGCGCGCGTACTCACAAACTATAGTAAAACCCCCAGCGAGTTGGTGTGCAATCTAAATAATTTTTTGTTGAAGGATATGACTCGACTTCGCGCGTTTTCAACATTATTTTGCGGCATGTTTAATGTTCATTCAGGGGACTTTCTCTATACTTCTGCTGGACATCCAAGTCCGATTTTAATGAGGAAAAATGAGAAAGTGGCTGAAAGATTAGAAGTCAAAGGAACTGTCATCGGGCTACTAAAGGATCGACAGTATCGTGACTACTCGGTGTCATTATTGGCAGGAGACCTACTAGTTCTATGTACTGACGGCATTCTTGAAGCGATGAATACGGACAAAAACGCATTTGGATACGAACGGCTAAAACATTCCATTGAGGTACATAAGGATTTTGACTTGCACCAGTTGATCAAACACATCACGGACGATGTAAGACGTTTTTCGAAGGCGTATAGACGGGACGATGTGACGCTTGTGGCCGTTCGCCGCGAGGAAGGAAGCACACAGACATGTTAGGAGTTATCGTCACCCGTGGTAAAACAATTGACGACGCTATTCATAAAGCTGCACAGCAGCTGAATGTGTCGGAAGACGCAATCGAATACGAAGTCGTCTCTAAGGGTAGTCGTAGGTTATTTATGAGTCGCTCTGCAGTCATTCAAGCCACTGTGAAAAAACAGACTCCCAAAGATATGACCCCCACTGATGAGATTTCTAGCGAGTCTATTCACGAAAACTACGTCGCTTCGCCGGAGGCGGAGAAACACGCGTCTGAAGCGTCCACTTCGGACAAGGACGTCTCCACGGAAGGGTTAGCCTGGGTTAAGAATGGTCAAATTTCCTGCAAAAACGGTATTTATCATTACGCATTACTAACCCCATGCAACGGGGTGGTGCTACTTGTTAACGGGCAATCTGTAAGCGGTACGACCGTGATCACGGAAGATGATGTAATTGATGTTAAGCTCCAACATGAACACTTTGAATCGAAGATGAACTTAACCATATCCCCGGACAAGATGAAGGTTATTTTGGAGATCATACCAGGGTATTGGATGTTCAGACACCTCAAGGATAAATCGCCGAGTAGGGAATTATCACTTGAGGTGACAGAATCGAAGCAGGTCAAAAATGACATGACTGAACTTAGTATTTATAAAGAGCTCGAAAAGTTAGGCGTCAGATTCGGATTTGACAAAAATCAAATCAAACTCGCCTGTACTGCTAATGAGCCTGCCAAGTTTATCGTTGCCCAAGGAATTCAGCCTATTTTCGGACAGGACGGTATGTTCGAGCTTGTATCTAAAAAAAGGAACGAACAGAAGGACCTGTTCAGTCTATCTGAACATATCGATTGGAAGGAGCGGTTCAGTCTACCTAGTGTAAAGGCAGGAGAAGTGATTGGTCATCGGATACCCGCAAGGCCCGGAGTAAATGGCAAAAATGTATTCAATGAGGAGGTGGCCGCACCACAAGTACGGGAACTCACCATTGTGACGGAGGAAGGAACAGCTCTTCACAGCTCAAAGCAAAGTGTGATTGCTACAACTGCGGGGAGAATCAAGGTTCAACAGCGTCCCAACAATGCGCTCTCCTTTCGTGTATTGCCTCAATATGTACACAATGGGGACGTAAATGTTGAGTCAGGGAATATCCGTTTTCGGGGCGATGTTTACATCCTGGGGAATGTAGACGAAGGAATGACAGTTGAGTCGGGTGGTAATTTACATATAACAGGGATGGTTACAAATGCAACCGTCATCACAGGTGGCGATGTAGTTATCAACGGATCTGTCATTGGAACAGACATAATCTGCGGGCACACACATCTCTTTTGGGACAGGATGCTTCCGACTTTTAAATTCATTCATCAGGACTTAACAAAAGTGATTGGTGCGGCAAGACAACTTGAAAAAAATCAGGCATTTACTCGTGCTGATATAGCGAGTAAAGGACTACAACCCTTAATTAAATTACTTACTGAAATTAAATTTAAAGATCTGCCGATAAAAATCCGCGAAATCAGTGAGCCAGTCAAGAGGCAAAAGGAAAGTTTTGGTCCGGATGTATCTCGAATTGTTGACTTTCTAGAGAAAGCATTTCATTACTTTCATCCACACGTAGCCGAGTTAAAGCAGCTCGAATCGCTCGCAGAATTTATGGCTTCAGTGATTGCTTCGATTGAGTATGACGCCAATAAGAAGATGAATATTCAAGTAAAAAGCCTGACGAACAGTTCTATTAAATCAGCTTGGAATGTCGTTGTAGAGCGTCTTTGCTATGGTTCTAACATTTATTGTAAGGGTGGTGTTCAAGTAAGAGGGATCTTACGCGGGGGAAGTGTGCATGCAGGAGACTTTATTGAATCAAAGGAGATTGGATCAAGTGGAGGAAGTCGCACGGAAGTACAGGTAGTGAATGAGCGAGGTTACATCGCAGCTGAACTTATAGGAACTGATACAACGGTTCGAATATCTGGGGCAGCGAAGAAGCTCATCAGTGCAGAAACGTCCGTACGCGCTCGGCTCAATACACTTGGTGATCTGGTCTTACGATAGAAGGAGATGGCGTTATGTTTCAGGTACAGACGAGTCTGCAAGATAAAACGGTGATATTCACGCTCTTAGGATCGTTGGACATTGGTGGTGTAGACACCTTTGAAAACGAAGTTTCGAAAGTGGATTTTCTGGTTGCTGACATGGTTCACATCGATTTTAAAGGTGTTGAGTTTGTTGACTCTACAGGCATTGGTTCAATTGTTAATTTAGTTCAATTGTTAGAGGGACGCGGTCTGGGTTACAAACTAACCAATGTCAGCGAACCCATTCAAGAAGTATTTGTGATTTTAGGGCTGGAGGACATAATCCGTTGAGACAACCCGCCTGGTTCTTACGTAAAACGCAAACTCGTTAAAAAACGGATACAAAAGCTACGGGCCTACTGCAATACGGTGGCGGCTGGATAAGGTCGGACATGGGCAGACCTATCTCAAAACCTTTCAGGTGGATCGCCAATTTGAAGGAGAGACGTTGTATGTCAATGACAATAGATAGGCAAGTGGCGTTAACTGAACAAATTCGTGCCATTTTAAAGTTAATCGGTGAAAATCCCGATCGTGAAGGCCTGCTGGATACACCAAATCGAGTGGCCAAAATGTACGAAGAAGTATTCTCTGGGGTTGGGGTAGATCCAGAATCGGCCTTAACCACTACATTTGCCGAAGAATACGAAGGAATGGTTGTCGTTAAAGACATTCATTATTACACGTTCTGTGAGCACCATCTCATTCCCTTCTACGGAAAGGCTCACATTGGCTATATCCCTAATGGCCACGTCGTTGGCTTAAGTAAATTCGCTCGACTGGTGGAACTCGTATCCAAGCGCCCACAAGTTCAAGAGCGAATGACACAGCAAATTGCGAATGCAGTCATGAATGTATTACAACCCCGGGGTGTAATTGTGACATTGGACGGGACCCACCTTTGTATGTGTGCTCGCGGTGTAAAAAAACCTGGGAGTGCAACGGTTACAACCGTGAAACAAGGCATTTTTTCAGACGATGTCTCTTTGGTTCGAGAGTTTGAACAGGCGCTAGTAAGAAATTAAGTAAGGTGGGAACAGTCATGATTCATATATCCCGCAGAATCGACTTTTCTGCAGCCCATGTCTATAGGATTGCTACTTGGAGCGATCAAGAAAACAGTCGAGTGTTCGGTCTCTGCAGTAATCCCAATGGCCATGGTCACGATTACTCGCTGGAAGTAATGGTTCGTGGGAAGTTAGATGATAAATCGGGGATCGTCGTAAATATTGTTGAGATCGATGAGATTGCCAAGGAGTTTACCAAAGCTCAATTGGATGGAAAATTTTTGAATCGAGAAAATCCATATTTCCATGACAAAATCCCGACCACAGAGAACTTATTGACATATATCTGGAACGCCTTGGAAGGTACCTTCCCTGATTGCGAGCTGTACAAAATGCGATTGCATGAAAATCCTTTCTTATATTCGGAAAAGGGGTTAGGACCAATGATTCAGCTCACAAGAAAGTATCATTTTAGCTCCGCCCATCGTTTGCATAGTTATTTACTGTCGGACGAAGAGAATAAAAACATCTTCGGAAAATGCAACAACCCCAACGGGCATGGTCATAACTACCGTCTTGAAGTAACGGTGCGTGGAGAAATTGATCCTGTTACCGGTATGGTTGTAGATTTAGCAGTTTTGGATGAAGTGGTCGACCGTATCATCATAAAAAAGTTTGATCATAAGAATTTGAATTTAGATACCGAAGAGTTCAAAGGCCTCAATCCTACGTCTGAAGTCGTCGCTATGGTGATTTGGAATATGCTTGTGGACCATATTCCTAATTTATACAAAGTGGGACTGTGGGAAACCGAGAAAAACTACTTTGAGTATTGTGGAGCCACAAAGGAGTAAATCGATGATTCAATTTGATTCGTTTAAGGGTAAAAACATCGCTATTTCGGGAGCAAGTCGCGGGATTGGACGAGAAACGTCCAAACTATTAGGCAGTTTAGGAGCAAATCTTATCCTGGGAAGCCGTAATGAGGCCGAACTCAAGGAGGTCGCAGTGCAGGTAGAACAGGCAGGAGGGCATGCGTTGCCCGTTCACCTGGATGTCACCGACGAGATTTCAGTTCGCGATTTTTCTGATGCGGCAAGAAGGGAATTTGGTAGGGTAGATACTCTTATCAACAGTGCAGGAACAGGTAGATTTTCGAGTGTCTTGGATTTGTCTTCTGAGGATTTCGATCAAATGATTTCCGTCAATCTAAAAGGTACGTTTCTCTGTTGTAAGTATTTTGGGAAGCAAATGGTTAAACAGGGGTTTGGGCACATTTTAAACATTGTATCGATAGCTGGGGTTGTCGCCTTACCAGGTGGTGGTGGGTACTCAGCTTCGAAATTCGGAATTCTAGGGCTGTCTCGGGTTTTACAGACAGAGCTTCGAAGTCAAGGTGTTCAAGTGACATCTGTCTTACCGGGAGCCGTGAACAGTACATTTTGGGCGGATATTGATCCGAAACCAGATTTATCATCGATGATTCCGCTAGCCACTCTAGCGCGGCATATTGTATACCTACTCTCTTCGCATGACGGGGCGTTCGTTGACGAAATGACGATCATGCCCCCTTTAGGGATTCTATAGAAGGGGAACGACATAGTGAAGCATTTTATTGATAAAATGTTTCGTCCTTCACACAAGGACAGTAAAACTCAAAGTGTATTCCCATCTCTTCCTGCGCATCTCACAAAGCGCGACGCACAACAAAGGGCATTGGTTGGTTGGATTGCAAGACGGGTTGGGCAGCTCCTGACATTAGAGGTGGAAGAATCGGATTTCTTGTTTTATGCAGCCTTTTCATATCAGTCCAAGGATGACAAGAAAAACGAGTTCGATAAGATCCTATATTTTGCGGAACGTCTTGTCAGATATGGTGCGACACATAAGAGCGTTCTTGAAAAGGCTCCAGACATTATGGTCACTCCCACACTAGAGAATTGCCTAACGAAGGTGGAGGAGGAATACAGGGGGGATCTGTCTAGGGACCGTGAGTATCAAATCAGCGGTCGAGATGACCGTGGGCACCCACCTTTCGCTGCCCAGACCAAGGAAGATGACTGGAACAAACGAGTTTGGCAAGTATACCGAGATGTAATTTTTGCAGCAACACAAAAAAAGTTTCTCCTCATTACCAATCAAGAAGTTGACTCATATAGGAGAGGTAACGTCCACCTCGAGGTCGAGATAAAAGAGCGAGCTGACATTACGAAATGTCGAGAGGACGCAAATCATGTTTTTCTAAAATTGGGTTGCGCCCCCTCCTCCATTATGGGCCGTTTACTCGTCATCAGTGAGGCGGTGACCAATATTCTAAAGCACGCGGAGCATGGGAAAATGATGTTGGTCGATGACGATCATAGTACACGGGCAGTCATTCAGGATAAGGGGCCCGGGTTTTCGATAACTGACCTTCCTAATACAACTTTGCTCGCCGGATATTCAACAAAGAAATCACTTGGACAAGGATTTACATTAATGATGAAAATGAGTGATCAGGTATTACTGGCAACAAGTCCTGAGGGGTCAACTATCATCCTTGTTTTTAATAAGAAACAGGATAAGGAATGAATCAGGTTATGAGAGATAAGAATGCTGTAACAATAGAGAAGTCGATTCGCACAGCATCGTTGATCGATGGTTTTTGGGAACGGTGGTTAGTTCATGGAATTGATCCGATAGACCTTTCGGAAATCCGCCCTCGCCTTATAAATCTTGATGATTGGGTGGAAAACTGGAGTCATGCCGCCAATAAGAAAGCCCGTCTGGCCGAGGAGCTAAAGCGAAAAGGCTCACTTGTCGACGCCGAATTCACGTACCGTACAGCAGGTCTTTATTACAATCTTGCCCAGTGGATATTTCCAGATCGATGCCAAGAAAAAGAGCGTTTATTTTCACTCTGTAATAGTAATTTCGATAAGGCCGATCAGTTGTCCATCATTGAAACGATGTACCCATCGCTTGAAATAGATCATAAGAAATGTACAGGGCGTGCTCGTACACCGAAAAATCCCAAGGGATGTATTATTATCATCAACCCGATAGATTCCTCCAAGGAAGAATTATTTCTTTACGAACGGGATTTCCTTGATTCAGGCTATGCAACAATCAGTTTCGATGGCCCTGGTCAGGGTGAAACTTTTGTGAGGCAAGGACTCAAAGCCACCCAGTCCAATTGGGAGTACTTCATAGACAGGGTAATCGAACATACGGCGACATTCTTTCCTACTGTACCTCTCTTTTTATTTGGGACCAGCCTAGGTGCTTCATGGGTAGTCTACGGCAGTTGCAACCGAAAAATTGAAAAGGCTTTAGCTGTAAGTCCGGCATTTGCTAGAAAACAAATAAAAATGCCCGATTATTTCACTGGGAGAATGGATTGTGTTCTCGGTGATGGTAAGGAGCCAGTGCCTGATTTTGAGCAATTGAATTACCGTAGTCCGATTTTTCTTGTTCATGGTCGTCGGGACGCAATGGTGCAATCCTCAGATATATACCGTTTATATGGCATGCTTCCGGATGGCAAACGCTTGATTGAATATCAAGAGGAAATGCACTGTTGCAACAATAAGCTCAGCGAGATTAGACAATTAGCGACTCAGTGGTATATGAGCGATCACCGCATGTCAATATAGGGGGGTTCTCGATTGTCCAAATCAAAGGTTTCGTTGCGTCGATATTTTCTAAAACGGACTTTATTCGTGTTGCTGGTTATTGGGCTGTTGTCCGGTGTCATTCAGCTTTATTTTATGAATCAACATATTAAGGTTGAAATCAATGACCAGGCAAATTTACTATCTCAGGGTGTCGAACAGGGGATAACTGAAACAAACCTCGCATCGAACGGGATCGAGTACCAGATAGATTCAAAAATGGCCATGTACTCTAAGTACATTGCTACTTTGCTAAAGGGACGTCAGTTAGACCAGATTTCTCAAGGGGATCTTGACAGCATTCGGGATCAATTGGGTCTAGCCGGCATTACATTATTTGCTCAGCGCGGGAACGACATTGTTGGTGTAAAAGCAACCGATCCGGGAGAGGTTGGATTCAGTTTGAAGAAAATCGGGTACTTGCAGGCTGGAGAGGCATTACTCCATGGTCAGCAAGTTAAGATACCCGGCTCGCCGTTCTCTCAGGGGAATCTTATTGTGCTTCCAATTGCACAGTCTGGTTCTCATCAAGGAAAACCTAGCTTTTTTAAGTATGCCTATTACCACGTGCCGGGTAGTTCATACATTATCGATCCGTACATCCAAGCCAACGAAGTTTATCAGTTTACCAATAGTGTAGGCCCGAATGCATGGATATCTCATATGAAGCAGTCGAACTCGGATATCGAGGAGATTGCAGTCCTAAATCCGAAGGTTTTTGCGGACCCGAGTTTGGCAACCCGAATATATCCCCCCTTAAAAAAGGTTGTGTTCGGGAGCTACACCTATGGAAATTCACAGGATACGAGTGTTTTAAAGAAAATGATTACCGATCCACAGAAAGTTACATATACGCAACGCGAAAATGGACATAGGGTATACAAAGTATTCCTGCCGATTAAGAATGGGCAAGTTCTGTATGTAGCACTGAATTATGATAAGTTGAGCCAACCGATTTATCGCCTATCTATTGTACTTATTGTTTTAGGTCTTGTTGGATCAATCGTACTATTTATGATTACCGCTAGATTCTTTAGTCGGATCTATGACAACATTCATAAGATAAAGTCCCAAATTAAGCGGTTGGAAACTAGGGATTTTACAGCTAGAAGTGAAGTGAAAGATGGGGGAGAGTTGACCGAGCTCTCAGAAAGTACGAACCGAATGGTTGAAACGTTACAGGCGGTTTTACGGGACACTGGAGAACAAGCCAAGAAGACACAACGATTTTCAGTTCTGTTAGAGTCGGATTCGAGTCAAACTATGGAGAAGGTATATGCGCTGTCGATGAAAGAGACGACGGATGGACGAGCGGCAGCCGATGAATTTATGTACTTTTTGGATCTGGTTGAAGTGAAGCTAAAAGGAAATTCCAAAAGTGACGATCTCACTTTGTTGGATGAAATAGATGAAATAAGGAGATTGATGAAAGAGCGAACGGAGTCTACTACGGATATGACATTAACGTTGTCCGACTTGTTGAAATCATTACATGATGAATCACGTGAGCTATCCGGAATTGCAAATAGCCTGCTACAAAATCTATCAGGTTTTAAACTCTAGTTGGAGAGTGCCGATTGGCTCATGGGAATTCAGAGATACAAACGGGGTGACATGCTTCGATATGGCTCCGGATAGTGAGAAATAGGTCAGACACGATGAACAGGCCACGCTGCATCCACGGCCAGTCCATGAACGCCCTTAACGTAAGTTTTGGGCGTTTTTGTATTCCCATCTGTTGTGAAAATGCGAAGGCCGACGAGCGTAAACTGCAAAAGGTGTTCTTGCGGAAATGACCGCCCTGAATGCGGCAGTAAATCGTCTGATTCAGGGGAAAAGCATGGTGTGCGCATTCGCGATCCGATCCAACTCGCGCTTTTGAGCAGGCAAACAGCCAAAGGAGGGTGGAAATGCTTATTTCAGAGATGTCATTGGAGAAGTTGACCAAAGCACAAATCACAGACCTCGTGTTTGGTATGGAGTCAGAAATCGACGATGGTACCTTGTCGGGAGATTGCATCTTCGTGTTTGGCGGAACGAGTATGGAACGCACAGACAAGGCGGTGGCGTTGTTCAATGACGCGCGTGCGCCCTATATTCTGTTTACCGGAGGAGACAGGTATGGAACTCGCACGGATCGGGAGGCATTGGTTCTACGCGATAGGGCCATTGAGCTTGGGGTACCAAAAGAATCGACGATGGTCGAAACATCGTCGAACAACACCATCGAAAACATTTTATGTTCACTTGTCATCTTGGACCGCAAGTTGGGGCTGCACAGCATTCGGAGGTTGCTTCTTGTTAGCCAACAATGGCACATGCGCAGATGCATGTTAATGTTTAGAACGTTTCTGCCGTCGTGGGTCGACCTGGTTTGGTGCCCTGAAGATCGCCTGGTCGCGAGTCGTGACAACTGGTGGAAAGAGCCCGAATGGGAACGTCGAGTGATGAACGAGGCATTTAAGGTTGTAAACGGAGTGCAGGACAGATACTTTATCGATGCCGACATTCCAATTTAGCGCTGTTGACCGCAAGAAGCAATCGCGGGTATCCATGATGTACGTTGTAATCCATACAGAGATGGTCTTGAGGTAAAATATAGAACAAATTGATAACGTATTCTGCGTTTCGCGGTGAGAAGGGTCGGGGACATCCATGCACAAGGTGCTGTGTCATGAGTGCGGAAAAGAGATCCGTTCGCGAGATGACATTTTCACATACTTGTCGTTCAGCGGGATCCATGGGGTATGTTCCGATTGCTACATGCGCAACCAGAAGACACTAAAAGGCGTGCGAAACCCAATTAACAGTCAGTCAGCAATCTGTGTAATGATTGTCGTCATGGTTGGCTGTGCATTGCTATTTATAACGCACCCTTCATGGGTATGGATAGCCGTTGCACTCATGGCTCCAATGATTCGGTTGCTGTCGTGGCTTTTGATCGAACGAAGAATAAAGCTTTAGTGGGATCATCGATCTGTGCGGATGGGCGACTATTCGTTGGTAGGGGATTTCGTCAGCCTGTGGAATTGGCTCATCTTTCAGAGGGAGATGTTTCTTCATGCGTGCAACGCATGTACTAGCCACCGTCGTTATCACATGTGTTACGTTGACCGGGTGCAGTGCGCGGAGTCACCCTGATTTTGCGTTATTCAAACACGTCCCCTCTGATCGTGTTGCGAAAGTAAAATCGGCGATCAAGAGCGCCGGGATCCCAAATCTTGAACTTCCGACAGAGTTTCCGTACCCTGTTACGTTGGCGAATATATCGAGCGGAGAACCTCCACACCGATTGGATATTTTTCTTGGTGATTCCACTCACGTCATCGAACTGACAGCGATGCAGGCAACAAATAACGCTGTGGTAAGTATGTCATCAGTTGTGACGATCGATGAAAGCTACGCGAAACTGTCCGATGGGACTAAAGCCATTTACGGGAACAATGGTGCTACATCACAATTGGTCTGGGATAAAAATGGCGTATTTTATCAACTAGCTTCTAGTAACAACCAAAGTCATTCTGATTTGACAAAACAACAGCTCGTTGCGGTGGCGAGTTCTTTTCAATAAATTGCGTTAAGCCGAAAGTCAAGCTAGTCATGCTCAATAGCTGACCGTCCATGTTCCGTCCAGATTGAAGCGCGTTACGTGATCCATATGTCTCACGACTCTTACTGTTTCAATCAGCTCTTGTACAGATGCGCACACCTTTGAGTTTTGGTACATGTTAAACACCTCCATGTATATGACCACACTACCTTTACTACTAATCTATCCAGCTAGATAGCGTTATATACTAGATTTCAAAAATAAGTTTGATGTCATTGCGACCGCACACGGCGTACGGACTTCCGTCTTGTAAAGTGCCGGGTGTAATATGTGACGAATTTGAATTGACACCCATAGTTCGTTTGTTGAAGTTAAATTGTGAACAACTAAATTGTGCGCATATGTTTGGGGACATTAGTTATGGACCGTGATGACATTCTAAAGCTGGACAATCAACTGTGTTTTAGCATCTAGCCTTGTCGCGTGAAATCACAAAGCGGTATCGGCCGCTTTTGGACAAACTGGGTTAGACGTACCCACAGTATTTGGTCCTGTTGGTTTTGTGGGAAGAGGAAACGGCCACTGTGAAATATCTCGGGGAACGGCTTTACCTCGACTCGGGGACGTTAACGCCCATGATGAAACAGGTACAACAACAAACTTGAGATTGGGGAGATACAGTCATGCAAAAACTCTATACTGCCACGGTCAGCGTTGAAGGAGGCGGCCGCAACGGCCACATTCGATCGTCCGACGGAGTCTTGAATTTGGATGTTCGCATGCCGAAGGAACTCGGTGGAAGCGGTGAGCATGCGACGAATCCAGAACAACTTTTTGCAGCAGGGTACGCGGCTTGTTTTGACAGCGCAGTAAACCTTGTAGCGAGGACCCGTCGTATTCGTGTGACTGACACATCGGTGACTGCGGACGTCACCATTGGCAAGGTAGAGGACGGTACGTTTGAGCTTGCTGTAGTTCTCAATGTCAAAATCCCTGGTATCTCATACGACGCCGCACGAGAGATCGCCGAAGCTGCACATCAGGTATGCCCGTACTCCAAGGCAACTCGTGGCAATATCGATGTTGAGCTAAACGTCGTTGAAGTGTGATGCAGCCGATCCACTTTCTTGGGCGGACATAAGCCGGAGTCTCCAACGCTGGAGACTCCCTTACCTTCTCCGCGGCAGGATGTCACACGCCCATATCTTGATTGCCAACGGTTGGTGTTTTGCGTCGATGTTCATGTCGAGCGACCTTTGCTCGGTTACCACAGATTCGCATTGAGCACCACTTGCGTTTACCAGTTGCATCGAAGAATAGTAAAACACAATCCGGGTTCGCACATCGGCGAAGGGTTAGTAGCTCTCCAGTTGCAAGCAACCGGAGAACATCAAGTGAGACAAGCGATGCCACGGCATCGGATGGCGTTCCGATTGGAACTTGTACTAGAGAATCGCCGATCAACCGGTAAGCGAATGGCGCGTTAGCGATGAGCCCCTCCCAATGTCGTCGGAAGTCATCCGATGGTAAAACTCCTTCTGTTATGTTCACGAAATGGTACCGCAAGACTTGCCGCAACTTCCGCACGTTCTGTAGAACTTCGGGTGAATTGGAGACGTCCGGTATGGCGGAAGGATGTAAACTTCCTGATTGATTCATCTCAGACACCCAACGGGTAAGGTCCTCAACCGTGACTAGCAAGTCGTGCCTCGTACCTCGCCTGACCAACTCCGTATTGACCAGATCCAGCGAAAGGTGTCCCGAAATCAGTGGGAATTGCTCAGATTGTGCCATTGTCAGCCTCCATCAGAATGACTAACCGTATTATACGCCATTGACAAGTTAGTACCCTGAGTGTATGGTTCATAACCATACGATGTCAAATCAAAGGGTTAGTTGGAGGTGCTTACATGAATCCTTTAAGTATTAAACCGCCTTTTACCGAAGCAACAGCTCGGGCTAAAGTAAAAGCTGCGGAAGACGCCTGGAATTCGCGGGACCCTGAACGTGTGGCGCTAGCGTATACAGAGGACTCGGAATGGCGCAACCGATCGGAGTTTTTCAAGGGGAGAGATGCCATCAAGGCCTTTTTAACGCGCAAATGGACGAGGGAACTGAATTACCGTTTGATGAAAGAACTGTGGTGCTACACGGAGAATCGAATTTCTGTGCGCTTCGAATACGAATGGCGGGACGCTGAGACGGGGCAGTGGATGAGAACGCATGGCAACGAACACTGGGAGTTCGATAATGACGGGCTTATGCGCAGAAGAGACATGAGTGCCAATGATTACCCCATCGATGAATCTGAACGCAGATACACTTGAAGGTTCCCCTCTTTATTTGCGTTTGCCGGTTTACCCCACTAGGGAATATGGGGACAATTGGTCTCGTTTTGGCGGGGGATGCACCGAGGGAGTAGCTTAGGACTCCCTCGGTGTGATGGGGCAACCCCTTGGTTGCTGTACATTAATACGCGGTCCATCCAGCGTCCGCCGTGATCACGGTACCGTTAATGAAGCTAGCGTCATCGGATGCTAGAAATAATGCGGCTTTAGCAATTTCACCGGGGTGCCCCATTCGCGGGTTCGTACCCATACCAACCATGGATTGTTGGACACCTAGTGCTGTCATATCCAAGTTGGGTGAATCGGCCATGATATTCGTCTCAACTGCACCTGGTGCGATCGCGTTGCAGCGGATGCCAAGTTTAGCATATTGATAGCCAACGCTCTTTGTGAGACCGACCACTGCGTGTTTTGATGCAGTGTAGGCAGCACCTGCCCGTGATCCGAAGAGCCCACCAACTGAGGCGGTATTGACGATGACGCCATGCCCCTGCTTGACCATGATCGGGAGTGACTTTCGAATTGCCCGCATAGGCCCAGTTACATTTACAGCAAAGACACGTTCCCACAGGTCATCCGTCACGTCAGCAGCAGCAGTCATGTTATCCATAATACCTGCATTATTGACTAAAACATCGAGCGTACCGAACTCATTTACCGCGGTATCCACAAGCTTTTGAATGTCCTCTTCCTTGGCAACGTTGGCCACCACACCAGTTGCTTTGCCACCGGCCTGCTCAATTTCCTTTACAACGGCATGTAGCGGTTCCAGAGCAATGTCAGCTAAGACCACCTTTGCGCCTTCTTGAGCGAACAGCTTAGCGATCTCTTTCCCCATTCCGGATCCTGCACCTGTTACGATGGCAACTTGGTCTTGTAATTTCATCGTTTTGAGTCTTCCTCTCTTGGTCGTTCCGCGATTGTGTTGCACCTACAAATGCCGTCGAACCCGCAACAAAGCAGGCGAGCGCCATGGCGTTTATCGAGTTTCAGAAGTTTGGATTTCAATCACGGCTACGTTAATCGAATGGGGAGGCGCTTGAGGGACTGGCCCACCCCCGAATCGATCAAATGTTCGGTTACATCGAATTGCTCGACTGGTTGAATATCGGAGAATCGCTTCACAAAGGCGGTTAAAGCGATGTTCGCTTCCATGCGGGCCAGCGGAGCGCCCAAACAGAAATGTGGGCCGGATCCAAAAGTCAGGTGGCGTTTATTCTCAGGACGATGGATATCAAATGTTTCTGGGTGGGGAAATTGCGCAGCATCCCGGTTTGCGGCACCAATCCATGCGACGACTATCTGGCCTCGCTTCATCTCGTGTCCGAAGATGGTGGTATCCTGAGCAACCTGGCGGTCATTGGCACTCGGGAAGCGGAAGCGCAGCACCTCCTCAACCAGCTTGGGGACGGATGACAAATCGTCTCGGAGTTCCTGGTATACACCGGGCTGATCAAACAGCATGGCGTAAAACATATTCGAGATCAGCATTGTCGTGGTTTCATTGCCTGCGCCCAGCAACCCGATACTAGACATCACGACTTCTGCATCTGTTAATCGTTCGCCCTCAAGCTCAGCCTTGGTTAGATCGGAGATGATGTCATGTGCGGGATGCTTTCGCTTTTCTTGCACGATAGGGAACAGGTAGTCGTAAAACTCCTTCATGGCCTTCGCTTTTTGCTGAACCAGATCACCATACGTCTCTTTGGCATACGGGTAAAAGAGGATATCCGTCCAACACTTGATTTGCTCCCTGTCTTTTGAAGGAGCCCCCAATAGTCCTGCGATCACAGTGACGGGCAAGGGGACGGCTAGCTTCTGGACAATATCCACGGTCGTCTGACCTTCCATAGCCGTGATTAATTCCTCTGTGATGGCTTCGATTTTGGGCCTCCACTCTTCCAGGCTTCGAGGAGTGAACGCGTGAGCGAGCAGGGCCCGGCGATTGCGGTGTTCGGGCGGATCGACAAAGAATACGTTGCTGCGGTTGTCGTCTCTGGGCACGGGGATAAAACTTCGATCTTTCTTGTTCGAGAACAACTGGTGATCGGAAAGCACACGCTTGGCATGATCATATAGAAACACATTCCAGACATCTTGATCGCCATCATAAAATACAGGGCTGTGCTCTCTCATTTCCTTATACCAAGCATAAGGTTCCCACTGTGCCTGTTTAGAGTGGAGCTTCGAAATTTCGTGTAAAAGGACAGTTTGACTGGTCATACTCATAACAATCCTCCTTGGTGGTTAAGATAACATATGTTAATTTAACTCATTGCCCTATGTGTTAATTTAACATATAGGGAAGGGTGACAGAACCCATTTCACAAAATTCCAACATGGGGGATGCCGGTGTACGCGGAGATCTTGATATTGGGACAACTTTTGTCAGGTCCTAAGCACGGCTATGAGATCAAGAAAAACATACAAAAGGATCTCGGAGAGGAATTTGAGATCAACAATAATCTGTTATACCCTGCTTTGCGCCGTTTCCTTGAGATGGGTGCCATCTCCAAGGAAGTCGTGAAATCCGACGGAAAGCCAGAGCGCCACGTCTACTTGATGACCGATGTCGGAGAAGAGATCTTCAATGATATGATTCGCGATTTTCCGGGTAAACTGGCTGCTAGCCAAATGGAGTTTTTGGTCAGGGTGGCCTTGTTTGATCGATTGGAACCCGACATGCGGCAGGAGATTCTCCACAAGAGACAGGAAGTGCTGGAAGAAAGACTGCATTTCTTTCGGCATATCGAGAATACCCATTCAGAGAGTCCGTTTGTCATAGAGGTCATTCGCTTCCAAAGAAGTCAGGTCGAGCACGAATTGGCGTGGATTGTAAACCTGGAACACGCGTGACAGGCGATTCTTGACGAAGAAATGACGCGCAAAACGACGATGCTGGCTTGAGCGGATACAAATGTCGCGCGTATGGTGAGGATGAGACCGCGATAGAACGTAGGGGTTCGTTCAGCAAAGGAGGCACACTTCTGTGTCTCCGAAACGTTTTGATCCTGTTTGAACAATACTACCATCATTCCTAGCCATCGTTTATTGACTGAGACCCTCACAAGATCCTCCGTAATATGGACACTACACCTCAATCGTGGCACCGTCCAACATCTCCAGCGAGCAATCGGACGTAATCAGCCATGTCCGAGAACAACGGGGCTCATGGTAGCCCTGATGGAACTTGGCCCCTTTCATGTCTCAAAAACGATTTTGAAAGCGAATTCAGAATCCGTTATTGAATTCTTATTTGCATACCTGTATACTTACGTTCAAGTATACAAGTATGAAAGAGCTTACAAAAATCGCGTTGGAGGGTTAGACCATGACTAGAGCGTATCGAAATTTGTGGAGTGCTGCGGCAATTGGGTTGGTCGCTACAATGTCACTCACTGGATGTGGTACGGCATCGAACGGGTCAAGTAATTCTAACTCATCTCAGAAAAGTGTTAATATTACATTTTCGTGGTGGACGAATCCGACACGTACGAAAGAGACACAGCAGGCGATTAGTTTATTTGAGAAGAAATACCCGAATATTCATGTTACTATGGAATACATGCCGTGGGATGGTTATTGGTCGAAAATGGCGACCGAAGCCGCAGCGGGAAGTGCTCCTGACGTCATGCAGATGGACGGATCGGTCCTTGACGAGTACGTAACCAAGAACCAACTGATGGATTTGGGTACGACATCGGTTGATTCCTCGGGGCTGGCTAAAGATGTTGTGCAATTGGGCGATGTGAACGGCAAGTTGTATGCTATCCCCGCTGCTGTGAACGCGTTGGCCATGGTGTATAATCCTGCCCTGCTAAAGCAAGCTGGTGTGTCGTTTGACCCCTCAAAGAACTACACCTGGGATGATTTCGCGAAACTTTGTGAAGAAATTCACCAGAAACTCCCCAACGTCTATGGCGCCACGGATGAGATTTACAATGAGGCCGAGTTGGCGTATTGGGCCAGGTGTAATGGAGAGCAGATGTACGCTACTGATGGCAAATCTTTAGCGATCTCCAAGAAAACCCTCACAAACTGGTTTACCTACTGGCTAAACCTGCAAAAGGACGGCGGGGTGCCAACGGCTCAGTTGAATGCGGCATATAACCATGACGATGGACAGACCAATCCATTTGACAAGTCACAGGTCGCCTTTACATCCATGTTTATCGGCGAGGATGTCGAATATCAACAGTACCTTGGCAAGCCGATCGTCCGGACGATGCTGCCTGACTGGGGAGACTCCAACAAACCGTATTCCGTACATCCGGCTATGTACTGGTCGATGTCTTCGACGACGAAATATCCCAAGCAAGCTGCGGAATTGATCAACTTCCTCGAAAATGACCCACAGGTCTCAAAAATCTTCTTGAATGAGCGCGGGGTTACCGCTAACACAAGCAACATGGAGGCCGATTCAAAGCTCGGCAATAGCACCGTGGCGACGCAGGACACCTTTATGAAGCAGGTCGAGCAGGTGTCTAGTCCGACTCCATTAGATCCTCCCGCTGGAAGTAACGTTACGACGATCCTGCAGACGATTGGTCAAGAGGTGACGTATGGCAAATTGACCCCAAGCCAAGCTGCGGACCAATTCACCACTCAAGCAAATCAAGTACTCTCTCAAAATAGCTAACTTGATCGTTTAACCGCTGACACGGTGGCGATTCACAGGCGTTGGATGGACACTGTGTCTCAGGAGGTTTCAAAATGGACACATCTACACAAGCCGTCGTAGTCAAGTCGAATTCAGTTGTCAACCGGAGTTCAAAGAGAACCGTTTTGAATAACTTGTCTGCGTACGGTTTTATGACACCTTGGCTTCTAGGTATGTTGCTTCTGACCGCAGGGTCCATGCTTTTCACCCTGTATCTGACCTTTACCAACTACGATTTGCTCAGTCGCCCTCAATTTATCGGATTTGCGAATTTCGCTCAAATTTTCAAAGATCAAAACTTCTGGACTTCCATTCGAGTGACGTTTCTTTACGTCGTGTTGTCAGTTCCAGCGCGACTCATTGCATCGTTACTCGTGGCCACACTGGTAAGTAAACAGGTGCGAGGAATCGCGGTGTATCGAGCGCTTATCTACCTGCCATCGTTAATTGGAGGTAGCGTTGGGGCATCCATTGGATGGAGAGAACTTTTTGATCAAAACGGGCCAATCGATTCGTTCCTCAAATTATTTGGAATCCATGGCCCGGTATGGCTCGGAAGTCCAGCTACGTCGATGGTCGTGTTGGTTTTGCTGAGCGTGTGGCAGTTCGGGTCCGAAATGGTGATCTTTTTGGCTGGCATCAAGCAAATACCGGGCTATCTGTACGAATCGGCGACCATCGACGGAGCATCGAGCTTTCAACGATACGTCCGGATCACACTGCCGATGTTGTCACCTCTCATCTTTTTTAACCTGCTGATGGGGACCATATCTTCATTCATGGTGTTCACACAGGTTTTGGTCATTACCGACGGTGGCCCGATGAACTCCACGTTGCTCTATGTTCTCTATCTATACCAACAGGCGTTCCAGTTCTTCCACATGGGTTACGCTGCAGCACTGTCCATCATTTTGCTCATTCTGATCGCGTTGTGTTCCGGGTTTATTTTTCTAACATCTAGGTTTTGGGTGAATTACGATGTTTAGGATGGTGTTATTATGGGGGCTTCTAGATCCTATCTGCGAATAGGCGCTCGTCATATCCTCTTGATTGTGATCTCGTTTGTGATGATTTACCCGATTTTGTGGATGTTTTTCTCATCATTTAAGCCAGAGAGCGATATCTTTTCAACCTCAAATTTATGGCCAACGCGATGGACCCTGAAGCACTACCTTGATGGCATGACGGGAGCCTCGGGCGTCAACTTTGGCCCAATGTTCCTACACTCGTTTGAAATATCGATTGTCGTCGTCGTTGGCGCATTGTTTAGCTCATCGCTTACAGGCTTTGCATTTGCGAGGCTGCAATTTACTGCAAAAAGGTTTCTCTTTGGATTCATGCTAGCGACCATGATGCTGCCAGCTCAGGTGGTGCTGATCCCACAGTATATTGTTTTTCACAAGGTGGGTTTGATCAACACATTTGTGCCTTTAATGCTGCCGAGTTTCCTTGGAACGACACCGTTTTTCATCTATTTGATGGTGCAATTTGTGCGGGGGATACCAAAGGACTTGGACGAGGCAGCTGCGATTGATGGCTGCAGTACCTTCCGACTGTTTCGCTCGATCATCTTGCCGCTGGCGAGGCCAGCCATCATTACCATCTCGATCTTCGCATTTTACTGGACGTGGAATGACTTCTTTAGTCAGTTGATCTACCTGAACAATCCCAATCTATTCACTGTCCCGATTGGATTGAGCATGTTCATGGACAATATGGGTCAGAGTCAGTGGGGGGATTTGTTTGCTATGTCCATCCTCTCGGTAATCCCGATTCTCGTCGTGTTTATCGTATTCCAGAGGTATTTAGTGGAGGGCATTGCTACACAGGGACTGAAAAATTAGGTATTGAGAAGGTGGTTGGATCATGAAAATTACCGACTTGATTGCAACGACTGTCACAGTGCCGCTCGAGGCCCCATTGCGACACAGCAACGGGGCGCACTGGGGGCGATTTGTTCGGACCATTGTCGAAGTCCATACAGACGAAGGGATTATCGGTCTGGGTGAGATGGGAGGCGGCGGTGAGAGTGCGGAGCAAGCGTTTCACGGGCTAAAGTCCTACCTCGTCGGACACGATCCGTTTCAATTAGAAGAGTTGCGGTTCAAAATTTGCAACCCGACCGCGAGCCTTTACAATAATCGGACACAAATGCATGCCGCGATCGAATTTGCATGCCTCGACATCATGGGGCAGAAACTCGGCGTACCCGTCTATAAACTGCTAGGTGGAAAAGTCCGCGATACGGTCCCTTTTGCAAGTTACTTGTTCTTCCGTTTGCCAAACGAAGTCAACGGCTGCGGAGAGGTCCGCACCGCAGAACAGTTAGTCGCTCATGCGTCTGAGCTCAAGCAAAAGCACGGGTTTACCGTTCATAAATTAAAGGGTGGTGTATTTCATCCGGAATACGAATTGGCGTGTTATCAAGAGCTGGCTCGGGCCTTCCCAAAAGACCAGCTGAGGTACGACCCCAATGCCGCGCTCAGCGTAGAAGAAGCGATCTGGTTCGGGAAACAAATCGAACATCTCAATAACGACTACCTGGAGGATCCGACTTGGGGACTTAACGGAAACCGACGAGTTCGCTCCATGGTTTCGCTCCCGCTGGCGACGAACACACTCGTCGTGAATTTTGAGCAACTAGCGCAAAACATTCTTAACCCGTCCATCGACGTGATCCTTTTGGATACGACGTTTTGGGGCGGCATTCGGCCATGCATCAAAGCAGCCAGCGTCTGTGAGACATTTCAACTCTCGGTTGCAGTACATTCCTCTGGAGAACTCGGGATTCAATTGGCGACGATGTTGCACCTCGGGGCAGTACTCCCCAACCTGACGTTTGCCGCGGATGCACACTACCATCATTTGCAAGACGATATCATCGAAGGTGGAAAACTCCAGTACGTCGATGGTGCCATTCGAGTCCCAGAAACACCCGGTCTAGGCGTTCAGTTGAATCGTGACAAGCTCGAAGAGTATGCGGCATTGTACAGAGAAGTTGGCGGTTACGCGTACGACCGCGATCCTTCCCGAAAAGAGTGGTTTCCATTGATTCCGAACACCAAGTGGGCGGATCCATCCGTAGGCTTCAACTGTGAAGTGCCGGTGCAGCACGCTCGCTAATGGGCAAGCCACACTACATGAGTGAACCAACGACGATGAATCATTCGTATAGGAGGAAAATGACATGATCAAAGTTGGTGTGATTGGTGCAGGTGCGATTTCGACGAGGCACATCGAGGGGTATCTGAGTTTCCCGGAGCGCTGTAAGATTACGGCCGTCGCTGACATATACGTAGATAAGGCACAGCAGCATGTGAGCGAATACCATTTGAGCGCCGTCGCTGTCGCAGACTACAAGGAGTTGCTAGCTGATCCGGACCTGTCGTTGGTCTCGATTTGCACACCTCCTTCGACGCATGCGGAAATTGCCATCGCTTTCTTGAAGGCGGGAAAGCATGTCCTGGTCGAAAAGCCGATGGCCGCGTCCCTCGAAGAGTGCGATGCCATGATCGAAGCCGCACAAGAGAGTGGCTGCATGCTCTCAGTGGTCGCCCAGAACCGCTTTCGCACGCCTTGGATGAAGTTGAAAGGCGTACTTGATTCGAAAATGGCGGGAGAGGTACTGCACGCACAAATCGATTCGTACTGGTGGCGTGGACACAGCTACTACGATTTGTGGTGGAGAGGCACGTGGGAGAGCGAGGGCGGTGGATGTACGCTCAATCACGCAGTTCACCATATCGACGCATTGCAGTGGATGATGGGGATGCCCGTCGAAGTTTCGGCGTTGATGAGCAACGTGTCACACGATAACGCAGAGGTTGAAGACATTTCGGTCGCAGCCCTTCGCTTTGAAAACGGCAGCGTTGGGCAGATCACCAGTTCCGTTGTTCACCACGGTCAAGAACAACAGCTCATCTTTCAGTGTCAGAAGGCAAAGCTGTCAGCACCTTGGGCGTTGTACGCGTCCGCGTCCAGGCAAAATGGATTTCCAGAGCGCGATACGAACACAGAGGCAGAGATTCAGTCGTTTTTCGACAGCCTTCCGGAACTCGTTTATCAAGAGCATGTCGGTCAAATTGAGAACGTCCTCTCTGCCATCACGGATGGGGCCCCTGTGTTGATCGACGGGCACGATGGTCGCAGGACGCTTGAGTTGATCGTGTCCATCTATAAGGCGGCTACTACCGGGCAACGCGTGACGCTGCCGTTGTATCAAGACGATCCGTTCTATACAAAAGCGGGCTTGATGGCGAACGTACCGCACTTTTACGAGAAGAGCGCCTCGGTAGAGCGGTTTGAGAACAATACCATCACGACATCAGGCAACTGATTGGAGATGCGGACCACGGGGAGGCCATGGATATGAGTAAGCGTGACGGCATGAATTACGTTCCGGAAGGCAAGTCAAAACCGGTTTGTGAAAAAGGCGACTTTCTGTTTGCGGCAGTTGGACTCGATCATGGGCACATCTACGGGATGAGTACAGGCCTCATCGATGCAGGAGGCCACCTAGCTCTAGTGTACGATCCTGATCCTCATAAAGTCGCCGCCTTTCAGGCGCGATTTCCCCAAGTAAAAGCGGCGCGATCGGAAGAAGAAGTGCTCAATGACCCATCGATCCGCCTCGTGGCAGGTGCGGCCATCCCATCGGAACGCGCCGATTTGGGTATCCGGGTCATGGAGCACGGCAAAGATTACTTCACTGACAAGGCGCCCCTGACCACCTTGGATCAACTTGCTCGGGTGAGGGAGGTCATCCGTCAGACGGGTCAGAAGTACAGCGTGTACTACAGCGAGCGACTGCACGTCGAGAGTGCCGTGTTCGCTGGACAGTTGATCCGGGACGGTGCTATTGGGCGGGTCGTCCAGGTGCTGGGGACTGGCCCACATCGTATCAATGCCCCGAGTAGGCCAGAGTGGTTCTTTCAGCGCAAGCGGTACGGTGGTATTTTGTGCGATATCGGCAGTCATCAGATCGAACAGTTTTTGTCCTTTACAGAAGCCGAGGATGCCAGGGTCGTAGCTAGTAAAATCGCGAACTACAACCATAAAGAACACACCGAGTTCGAGGATTTTGGCGATGCTACGTTGGTAGCGGACAACGGAGCGACGAACTATTTCCGCGTCGACTGGTTTACTCCGGATGGACTTGGCACTTGGGGGGATGGTCGGACCTTCATCTTAGGGACCAACGGATATATTGAGTTGAGGAAATATATCGACGTTGGGCGGGATCCAGTAGGGGATCAGGTGTATCTCGTCAACCAAGAAGGCGAATTCCACATCCCGGTTCACGGGAAGGTCGGCTACCCATTCTTTGGACAGCTGATTCTCGACTGCCTCAATCGTACAGAACAAGCCATGACGCAGGAGCATGCGCTAAAGGCAGCAGAGTTAAGCGTGCTCGCCCAGATGCAGGCGGAGGTCATTGAAAGCTGAGAGCAGAGGAGCGGCACGACGCCTTTGGGCGATGGCGGTTTGCGCACTTGGGAATGCGTGTCATCCTCAGTCATACTAAAGCGAACATGAGGTGTTGTTGTGGTTCGAGACGGGTCATCGTTGGCGTCTATGGTTGAAACAGTCGTTGACTCAGCGACTGTGACCGACATGCACACACATTTGTTTGCACCTGAATTAGGATCTCTCCTTCTATGTGGGGCCGATGAACTCCTCACGTTTCATTATCTCATTGCCGAATCATTTCGCGTGCACCAAATGCCGTATGAGCAGTTTTGGGCCTTGGGGAAAAGGGAACAGAGCGAACTGGTGTGGAGGTCTCTGTTCGAGCACAACAGCCCTCTGAGTGAAGCGGCGTCGGGCGTCGTCACGGTGGCAAAGCAACTCGGCTGCGACACGGGCGACTTAACGTTCAATGGCCTTCGCGAGGCGCTGTCCAGTGTGGCGACACCAGAGTATATTGCGAAGGTACTCGACCTGGCTGGCGTGAGCGATATTGTCATGACAAATGACCCGTTTGACGCCGAAGAAAGTCTGCTATGGGCCGAAATGACAAACCATGACGCACGCTTCCACGGATCTCTGCGACTAGATCAGTTGATGAATCACTACGAAGCGATCATCCCTTCGTTACAAGCTCAAGGATATGAAGTGGATGCGGGCCTCTCGGGTCAGTCTCTGGCGGAAATTCGGAGATTTTTAGAAAACTGGATCGATAGGACGAAGGCGGTCTATGTCGCCTTTTCCGTGGCTGACGATTTTACATATCCTCACGCCGGCACGCGCGGGAGGATTTTGGAGCAAGTCGTACTGCCGGTTTGCAAAGACAGGAAGTTGCCGTTGTCATTGATGATTGGTGCGCGCAGACAGGTCAATCCGGCGCTTCGAACTGCAGGGGATAGTGTAGCTTCCGTTTCGATCAAACCAGTGGAGGCGCTATGCCGGTTAAATCCCGACAATAAATTTCTGGTGACGTTGTTATCTCGCGAAAATCAACACGACATTGTCGTCACTGCCCGCAAATTCAACAACTTGATGCTTTTTGGATGTTGGTGGTTTGTGAATACAGACACGCTCGTCGAGGAAATTACCCGCATGCGCCTCGAACTGCTTGGCCCCACGTTCATTCCGCAGCATTCGGACGCGAGAGTACTAGAGCAATTGGTGTATAAGTGGGATCGGGCTCGTGCAGTCGTGAAACGCGTGCTCATCGACAAGTACGCGGCACTTGCTAACGCTGGATGGGAGCCGTCGCACGCAGACATTCAACGAGATGTCGACAAGTTATTCAATCGCAATTTTTGGGAGTTTGTAAAGCGTTAGCGTGACTTGTCTGGTAGTGGTCCGGAATGCGAATGCGGCAGACGAGTGCTGAGACAACGAACAAGTTCGTTTGAAGGTTCCGATGAAACACCCCCAATGCCACGATTGAGGTGGAATTGGGGGTCTTATTGTGCATTTGTTGCTGCAACCCAGGAGGTTACCTTTGTTCGAGCTGATAGGCGGAGTTGCCCATCAACGCGTCCACTGTAACAAACTCGTAACCCATCGCATGTGCCACTTCAATCAAGTACGGTAGTGCATCGACTGTTCCACGCACGTTCCCAGCACAGTGATGTAGGAGGATGGAGTCAGCTTGTAAGGGGGGCAACACGTTGGCCAGAATGTTTGGCCCGGAAATTCCTGACCAATCGACGGAGTCAACATCCCACAGGACGATGTCGTAGCCGAGACTGTGTACCTGTGCCGATACAGTGTCATCGATATCTCCGTAAGGCGGACGAAATAGGCGGGGGCGCAGTCCTACGATCTCTTCGATGATATCTGATGTCTGTTCGAGTTGCATCCGCACGGAACTGGCCGACTCCTTGGTCAAATAGGGGTGACTCCAACTGTGATTCGCAACGATATGTCCGTCTCGTACCATTCTTCGCAGTACATGAGGGAACTTCGTGACTTGTGACCCGATACAAAAGAAGCTAGATCGCACGCCGTATGCGTCGAGGATATCCAAGATCTTCGGCGTATATTGAAGATCCGGTCCATCGTCAAAGGTCAGGCAAATCCGCTTCTGCTCGTTCTGAAGAAGAGGTGCTTGTTTCTGCATGTTTGTGTGCAAGTTATCGACTCCCCTAGGTATCACAGATCGGACATTTTGCCGATCACCATGAAATAGCTGATTCCGGCGGCGGAACTCTTTTGCCGAATTTGTGCTTGTGAATGGCCCGCTTCCGCAAACAAGTTTGGATCTCACCCGATGGACGCCGGCACACTTGTACATGAAACATACGAATCAGGAAATGATGATAGACCATGCAGGTGACCGATTCACCGCTGTTACACCACGGTGCGGAACACGTCGATACGAGCGCGTGAACAAGTACTGCCGAGGGGACATCCATACACCTGATGGAACACGCGATCCTTGCTCACATAAAGGGCGTGTCCCAGCACCGATGTACGGTACTTTGGGGACACGCCCATGGTTATCGTAGCTTTACTTCATTTCGATTCCCGATTGCGACATGAGAGACATGTGCCTTTGACCTCTAGGTGGTAGTCCTCCACTTCAAAGCCTGCGGCATCGGGTGGCAGAGTAATGGCTGGTGTCTGAGGTAAATAGAAATCAAATAGTTTACCGCATTTCTTACACACGAGATGATGATGGGGCTCCACGTTGATATCAAAACGGCTTGCTGCATCGCCAAATGTGATTTCCTTGACCAATCCGATCTCACCAAAATGTTTCACCGTGTTATATACCGTGGAAACACTCAGACTTGGGAATGTTGGGTGGATTGCCTGGTATATTTCATCGACCGTCGCATGACCATCGTGGTTGATTAGAAAGTTCAAGATTGCCTCGCGTTGCGGCGTAACCCTTAGCCCTACGTCTTTCAGCAACTTAGGTATGTTCGTATCGCTTGATAGGCGTTGCAAGGTCGTATCCCCACTTTCTCATAGAATTTTCGGAGTGCCTTTGACAAGAACATATTCATTATTTATAATCAGACTCAGATAATAATTATTATTAAAAAGGAGTTGATGTCATTTATCAAATGATACTATATCGCTTTGGTGGATGCCAATACTGCGAAATGTGCATTTGTGATGGCTGAATCAGCCGCGCACAATCCCAAAACCATTCTCAGGAGGAAAAATTAACCATGTCCCTTATTGGAACCGAAGTAAAACCGTTTAAAGCATCAGCTTACCACAATGGCAAGTTTATCGACGTCACAGAAGCCGACTTTAAGGGCAAGTGGAGTGTCGTTTGCTTCTATCCGGCAGACTTCACATTTGTCTGCCCTACCGAGCTGGAGGATCTCCAAAACGAATACGAGACCTTGAAGGGACTCGGGGTCGAAGTGTATTCCGTATCAACGGATAGCCATTTCACACATAAAGCATGGCACGATACCTCGGAAGCCATCGGAAAAATTACGTACATCATGATCGGCGATCCGACGCACACCATCTCGCGCAACTTCGATGTGTTGATCGAAGCAGAAGGCGTTGCGGACCGCGGTACTTTTATTATTGACCCAGATGGAGTCATCCAAGCGATTGAAATTAACGCGGGTGGCATCGGTCGCGATGCAAGCACGCTCGTGAACAAGATCAAGGCAGCGCAGTACGTTCGAAACAATCCGGGTGAGGTTTGCCCAGCTAAGTGGCAGGAAGGCGCTGCAACACTGAAGCCAAGCCTAGACCTGGTAGGAAAGATTTAAGGAGTCTGATATATGGTACTCGATGCAGAAATTCGCGCTCAGTTAAGCCAATATCTTCAACTGATGGAAGGCGACGTTCTGCTCAAAGTTAGTGCAGGGTCCGATGATGTATCGAATGACATGCTGGCGCTCGTGGATGAGCTAGCCAGCATGTCATCCAAAATCTCGGTGGAAAAAACAACCTTGCCCAGAACGCCGAGCTTCAGCCTGTATCGCGTGGGCGAAGATGTTGGAATCACGTTCGCTGGTGTGCCTTTGGGACACGAGTTTACTTCGTTAGTATTAGCTCTTCTGCAGGTTAGCGGGAGGGCCCCGAAAGTCGAAGAGAGCGTTATTGATCAGATTAAGAAGATCGACGGGGAGTATCATTTTGAGTCTTATATCAGCCTGAGTTGCCACAACTGTCCTGAGGTTGTGCAGGCGCTGAATCTGATGAGCCTCCTCAATCCTGGTATCACGCATACCATGATCGACGGCGCGGCGTTCAAAGCAGAGGCAGAAAGCAAGAACATCATGGCAGTGCCATCTGTTTATCTGAACGGGGAATTCTTCGGCAGTGGTCGTATGACGCTTGAGGAAATTCTCGCAAAGATGGGGACTGCTTTGGATGCATCAGAGCTTGCAAACAAGGAGCCCTATGACGTACTTGTGGTTGGGGGTGGCCCGGCCGGTGCAAGTGCAGCCATCTATGCGGCCCGTAAAGGCATTCGAACAGGCATCGTTGCCGAACGCTTTGGCGGTCAGGTCTTGGACACGGTGGGCATTGAGAACTTTATCAGTGTCAAATACACCGAGGGTCCGAAGCTTGCCGCAAGTCTCGAAGAGCATGTGAATGAATACGGAATTGACGTCATGACACTGCAGCGTGCAAAACGCTTAGACAAGAAGGAGTTCGTCGAAATCGAACTCGAAAGCGGCGCTGTTCTCAAGAGCAAGGCCGTCATCATCTCCACGGGCGCTCGTTGGCGCAACGTAGGTGTACCCGGCGAGTCAGAGTTTCGGAACAAAGGTGTGACATACTGTCCACACTGTGACGGTCCTCTGTTTACAGGCAAGCATGTAGCCGTGATCGGCGGGGGGAACTCCGGGATTGAGGCGGCGATCGATCTCGCTGGTATCGTGAAACACGTAACGGTCCTAGAGTTTATGCCAGAGTTGAAAGCCGATTCGGTACTCCTGAAGCGCCTGTACAGTCTGCCGAATGTAACGGTCATCAAGAACGCTCAAACCAAAGAGATTACAGGCACCGACAAGGTAGATGGAATTACGTATGTCGACCGCGAGACGGGCGAAGATCACCATATCGAACTGCAAGGCGTGTTTGTGCAGATAGGCCTTGTGCCTAATACAGATTGGCTAGGAGACACGGTTGAACGCAATCGCATGGGCGAGATCGTCGTCAATAGTCATGGTGCTACGAACGTACCTGGGGTGTTTGCTGCAGGTGACTGCATCAATAGCCCATATAAGCAGATCATTATTTCGATGGGATCGGGTGCGAACGCAGCGTTGGGTGCATTCGATTATCTAATCCGAAATACATGAACGAATGTGAGTGGTACCACTGTCGTGAGCGACACTGAAGGAACATCGTCAGCAAAGGAAAAGGATTTTAAGATGGGGCATCTCGACAAAAAAAGTACACCGCCATGAGATGTAGACGGTGTACTTTTTGTCATCCGATGGCGGCTGTATGAATCAGGCCGTGGCGTTCTTAGCATGTGCTTTGCGAGGTTTCCATACGCGAACGTACTGTGCGCCGAAATAAGAACCGATGACAAACAGCATGGCGATGAACTGTGCGACAATCGTTTGAACGTTGTTGAAGACGCAGAACCATAAACCAAGCCACTCTGGGAAGTGGACCGGAATTGTCGTGGTTCCCATCCAGCCAGCCTGTTGCATTTCCTGGATTTGTTCGCCAACCATCACCAGCAGCACAACGCCCAACATCACACCCGTGAAGACGAGCATTTTTTTGTAAGGAAGCTTGTGGTGCGCAAGGAATGTGAGTACAGCGACGATGAGGGACAGGGCCAGGCCAATGAGTGCACCGATGACAACTACTCCAGAACCCACCTGCATGCGGATACTCTGTAAGAAGAGGTCTACTTCAAATCCTTCGCGATACAGCGAAGTAAATCCCAATACGATCAAGCCTTTGTAGGCAACCGATTTAGCTGTATCTACCGCCGAAGTGCCGGATGACGATTCGAGGGTATCAATGATTTCCTTTTTCTTTCTGTTGTGTAGTTGTATCCATCCTGTCCAGTAAATGCGGTGGAAGAACCAGTTCATGACGATGAGCAAGACGATAATTGCTAGAAGTCCGGTACCTGCTTGAATATCCATTTCTGGGGCGGTGGTGCCAATCAGCGAGATAATACCTACGACTACAAACCACGTGATGAGTGTTGCGACAAATCCCAACCCGGCTCCATTGGAGATCGGTTTCCAGTATTCCTTCCGCGTGCGGACGAGACTTGCTGTGATGGCTGATAGGACTAAAATACATTCCAAGCCTTCTCGAAAGACCAGTACACCTGTATCGACAATAGCGGCCCCATGGCCAATATTTTTAGCAGTAGGGTCAGGATTTCCCGACGCTGTAATCCCTTGCCAAACAAGTATTCCGACGACGATGGCTGCGGCGATGACGATCATCAGTCGCTTGCTTCCAAGCGTTCTCAATTGCAACGTGACTCCTCCTAAAATCAGTTATATGTAACCGAATCGGTGCACCAACAAAGTTGACTAATCTAGTCGTGTTTGACTCGTATTGTACAGTTAGTCGAACCTAACTGCAATAGTTATATTTGATAAATCATTTGGGTGAGCGATGACAGCAAGGTACTTTCGAGCGAAAAATACAGAAAAGCTGTTTACGTGGTATAAATGGTTTGGAAGAATAAACTTGCAGAAGACTTTGATGATTTGATGCCGCAACAGTCACGGCTTGTTCCCCAACTCTATCGGACAAGGAGTCGGGCATAGAGTTTGGGTGCACGACCGAGCAATGGTGATTGAGTGAAAACCGGTGGAATCGAGATCGCACGGGAGGGAAACGCAACGTGAATTCAGATGCATTCGGGAACGTTCGGCTTATCCGTGGTGAAGGTGACTGGATCCTTGTGCTTGAGCGCACGATGGATCACCGGCTTGAGGACGTGTTTGCCGCACTGACTGAGGCCGAACAAATTCCCAGTTGGGCACCTTTTACGACTGACCGAGATCTAGTCACGACAGGGAGGGTACGCCTGGCACACATCGATATGCCTGAGGCCCCGCAGCGGCAGGGGGAAGTCCTTGAAGTCAGCGCGCCGCGCCTGCTCGTGCTCAGATGGGGTGACGATATCCTTCGATGGGAACTAAGTGGTGATGGAGAACACACAGGTTTGATTCTGCGACATCACTTCGCGGACCGGAAGGAAGCGCCCTCCTACGCGGCGGGATGGCACCTTTGTCTCGACGGTCTCGCTGGGGCACTCGCCGGTGAGAAGTTACCTTCGATGGTAGGCCGCAACGCAATGAAACACGGTTGGCAGACATTGTACGAACAGTATGCAGAGGCGTTCCGGGATACGTCCACCACCTGAAGTTGGAGACGCGACGGGGCGATGGAGGAGCTATTGATGAACAACTGCACGAAAATAACCATACGGAGGCCTGTGACAGAGGTATTTGAGGCTTTCGTCGATCCACTAAAAATAGGAAACTTTTGGTTCTCATCCAGTTCTGAGCGTTGGGAACAGGGTAAGGCGATCACGCTGACGTACGATGAGTATGACGCACAAGTGGATATACAAGTACTTGGCATCAAAGCAAATCAGGAAATTTGCTTCCAATGGGGTACAGCGGGTGAAGGACACGTCGTGACTATCTCCCTCAAAGATTTGGATGGTTCGAGTACACTCGTGGAAGTGAATGAAGAAGGATTTCATGAAGACGATGAAAACCTTATTGTGAACTTGGTGGATAACAAAGAAGGCTGGGTCTATATGTTGACCTGTTTGAAGGCATATGTGGAGTTCGGCGTGAATCAATTAAGAGCAGGATTGGTGAAGGGCTGAAACCATGTAGAGTGGGGAACCTTCATGTCCTTGGCGGCAGCAACACAGCATTCAGCCGGATTTGAACGATCCGCCCATACATCACAGGAGGTATCCCTCGCTAGGGGTACCTCCTGTTTAATATTTCAATTAATGGTACACTGACCCTAGAGGGCGGGTGTGAATAGGCTCGCGCCAAGACGGTCTAACCGCTCTGACTCGTTACGGGAGAAGGGGATTGGATGAAGGGGTTACTAAAGGCTGTCTTACTGCGCTTGGGGATTGGATTGTGCGTGTCCGTCATTGCAATCATAGCGTCTCTCGTTACTTCCAAGTGGTATATCGCAGACCGTTGGCTTGGGCTCTTTGGTATAATCGTCATCGCACTTGGTGCGCTTCCTTTCGTTGGTGGAAGCGGTGCAGCTACGCAGACCGCGTGGCTACGACCGCAGTCGTATATGGAACAATTCAAGGAGTCACATGGGTTTGCTAGCTCATGGACGGCCACGGCCTTTCTCATTGGACTCCCGAATTTGATCGTTGCAATCATTGTTTATCGTCTCGTTGCGATGTAAAGGGGGGTACATTGACGTGCATGTGAAAGTGGTTGAGTACACCGAAGACTGGGTTGCACAATTCCAGCGAGAAATGGAGAAATTGCGGGACTTGTTCGGGGAGGAACTGATTAATATTCACCATATCGGCAGTACGTCAGTACCAGGATTGAAGGCAAAGCCCATTATCGACATGATGCCTGTCGTGAAACAGATTGATCGAATCGATGCGTATCGTCCCCAAATGGAGATGCTTGGGTACGAATGCATGGGCGAATTTGGCATCCCAGGTAGAAGGTACTTCCGCAAGGGCGGCGACAATCGCACGCATCAGATTCACGCATTTGAGCAGGGGGACCCAAACGTTCTGCGACACCTCGCGTTTCGGGATTATTTGCGAGCGAATCGAAAAGATGCGGTAAGGTATGGGGATTTAAAGGCCGATTTGGCGCGAAAATTCTCCGACGACATCGAATCTTACATGGATGGCAAGGATGCCCTCATCAAGGAAATTGAGAAAAAGGCACTGGATTGGTACAGCCACCTCTGATGAATCCAGTGTTCCTCCGGCCATGTTTGGAATTTGCGCCGCCACAAACGGTCTCGTCTGTGGCGGCTCTTTGCGTGCTACCGTTTAAAGCGAATGGGGTACTCCTTCACCCCGGAGACAAATGTACTTTGAATGGGCACGAGCGGTGTACCGACCCTATCGTGCCTTCTGCCGTAGCGGTCAAAGGACCGTGAGATTGAAATCGGAGGCGGTTGGCACCGTCGCGTTCGCTACATCGGCAAGACTGTACACGTGTGAGATGCACGGCATGATCCGTGGGACCTGGGGGGAGCCAATGCGCCACGGTTGCAGCGAGTGTATCGGCATACACACCCTGGGTTCGATAGCCTCGAGGATATTCACCAAGTCACTCCGCGTGGCGTGTCCACTTGAGCCCATCGCAACAAATTCGAGACCGAAATAGTCGAGCCAGCGCAACATGTTCATCCAAGCCGGATCGTACGGCCCAAGAGGCGTCCCATCCGAGTGCAGGTAGCGCCCGTCCTGTGCTGGTTGGATGTCGATCAGGTAGTGCAATTTGTTGTACGGAATTTGCGCCGCATAGAGGTGCTCCAAACCACGGATATCCGCTGTGTGAACCCGTTTGATACCGGTATCGTGCAACCACCGCGATAGAGCTTGAGGCAACTGCGCCTCTTCCTCCGCCCAGACGGCGAAGTCGCTCACCCCTTCGAAGTGGTGATACATATAGGCAGTCACAGCGTCGAGTAGAAGTTCGCGATTCGCGGCCGATGCGGCACGGCGAAATGCGTGGAGTCGCTCTGGATGGCGCTCATAGACGTTAAAGTAGACACCTGCGGGCGCATGCAGCGTCTGCTCCAGCACACCGCGTACCACGTCGTGCTCAGAAACGTTCTCGCTCGGATCCCCCAGGTCACTGGAACGCGTGCCCTCGATGAACAGGACATCTGGGCGAAATGCCTTGGCAATGGTTACGAAGCGCTCCGTCTCATCGCGGTGGAGGCCATGCAAACGCAAGTCGCCGGTGTAGATGAGGCGGGCGTCCGGCGTCTTGATGAAGATGGCGCTTGCGCCTGGGGTGCCGTGATCGACAGGGATGAATTGCAGGTCAAACGGTCCGAAATGGACCCAGGCCTCGGGCTCGACGGCGCGGTAGGATAATGGCGAACGGGGGCCGTCCGCGACGGCATCCAACACCTGCAACATGCGATGGGTCCCTGTGGACGTGAAAATGGGCAAATCGGTTCGAATGTAGGGTAGGAGCCCTGTGTGATCCAAATGGCAATGGCTGATGGCGATGGCAGTCTGCATGGACACTGCGCGATCATCTCCCTGAAAGATGCCTGCGATGTCCGGAGCTAAGCCCACGGCCATCAGATCCAATGCCGATCTCGGCCGAAGCCGTTCATCGAAACTTGGCACGTCGCCGCGAAATACGCGCCCCATATCAAAAATCAGACGGTACGAACCGTATTCCACGCCGATGATGTTCCCACCGATGGTATTCGTACCCGCATAGAATTTCCACGTCGTAGACTGCATCGCGGTCCCCTCCAAACCGTGTGACGATAGATTGGCTCGACGAATGCGTAAATCTGTCGAGCACGTCAGAATACCACAAAAGTGATTGATTTGAAGCCATTTTTAATAAGGTTTTGTAAATTCCAATTTAAGAAAACTTAACTTGCCGCTTCCAATCCGGCTGTCCTACGATAGCGGTGCCAATAGCCGGGCCGGCCGCTATGGAGGGAGGTATGCCGAATGAGTAGGCGTGTTCGCCGCAATCTGGCCGCGTATCTGATGTTGCTCCCAACACTCGTATTGCTCGGCGTGTTCACGATTTATCCCATTGTCAACTCGTTCATCATCAGTTTTTACGACTGGGACATGATGAGTCCTGTGAAACGATTCGTCGGGTTGCAAAACTACCAACACATCCTTGCCGATCCACTGTTCCGTCGAGCGTTTGGCAACACGCTCCTGTACGTGGTCTGTTTTGTGCCAAGTGTGCTCCTGTTGGGATTGCTCGCCGCCGTCTTGCTCAATGCCAAGATTCGATTTCGCGCCGCGTTCCGCACGACCCTATTTCTGCCTTACATCACGTCGCTCGCAGCTACGGGCATCGTGTGGTCGTGGATTTTTAATGGGCAGTACGGTTTGCTCAACTATGTGCTGAGCTGGGTCGGAATTCATGGTGTCGACTGGTTGAACAACGCCCGATACACCATGTTCAATCTCGTGTTGTTTGGCGTCTGGCAAAATGTCGGGTATGTCGCAGTCATTTTTCTAGCGGGCCTACAAAATATCAGCCGTGAGTACTACGAATCGGCCAGCGTCGACGGCGCTTCAGCCTGGCGGAAATTTCGCCACATCACATGGCCGCTATTGTCGCCGACGAGTTACTTCTTGCTGCTCTTGACGACGATTGAAGCGTTCAAGGTGTTTTTGCAAGTTTACGTGCTGTACGGTGAAAGCCCTGGCCCCAACGACAGTGGACTTACGCTGCTCTATTACATGTTTAACGAGGGATTCAGCGACTTCAAGATGGGCTACGCATGTGCAGCGGCCTATGTGTTATTCCTCATCATCTTCATCTTTACACTATTGCAAATGTCCTTGTCGCGAAGAGTGAATTACTCGGCATGACCACGGATAACTCCACTAGCCGCAGTGCGAGGGGGGAGGGTGAGAAATGAGAAAAGTCGGTATTTATCTATGTCTTGTCGTACTCGTCTTGTTCGTCATCGGCCCATTCATCTGGATGCTTTCCAGTTCTGTCAAGCCAGAGGGGGAAGTGCTGACGAAAGTACCCCATCTCTTGCCATCCCACTTCGAGTTTCGCAACTATCTTGATGCGTGGAAGTCGGCGCCGTTTGGCAGGTACTTTTTAAACAGCTTTCTCGTCTCCGCAATCGAAACTGGCTTTGATCTGACCTTGGGTGCGATGGCGGCCTACGTGTTTGCGCGCATGGACTTTGTCGGAAAGCGCGTCATCTTTCTCATCCTGCTAGCGACGATGATGGTTCCTGGCGAGGTCTTGTTGATTCCAAACTACATCACGTTGACGCGGCTCAACTGGATCAACACCTATCAGGGGCTGATTGTCCCGTGGATCGTGAGCGTGTTCACCATCTTCCTCATGCGTCAATTCTTTATGTCGTTGCCTCAAGAGATTTTCGACGCGGCGGATTTGGATGGCAGTGGTCCCATGAGAACGTTGTTCGGCATGGTGATGCCACTGTCCAAACCGGTTTGGATCACGGCGGCCGTCATTAAATTTGTCGGCAGTTGGAACGCATTCCTGTGGGTTCTCATCGTCGCAAATTCGCCATCGTACTACACGTTGCCTGTCGGGCTGGTGAACTTTTCCTCCAACGTTGGAACGGTTTACAACCAACTGATGGCTGCGGCCACATTCAGCGTCATTCCGCTCGTCGTCGTGTTCTTAATCGGTCAGCGCTACTTCATCGAGGGCGTGGCACGAGCGGGTATCAAATAGATTTGCAAGACATTGCACCATACCAACTATGCAATGGGGAGAGATCTGGATTGAAGAACAAACACTGGTTAAATCTTTCAGCTGTCGTCGTTCTTGGGACAATCTTTGTAGTTGGCTGTGGTACAGGAACCGCCAACGCGACAGGGCAAGCGGCATCGCAAAAGAGCGGATCGTCTCAAGGAGGCAAAACGGCGGATCCTGTGACCATCACGTTCTATGAGGCGATGAGCTCGGCTCAGGGCAAGGAATTGCAGAAGCTGACTGACGCCTTTCACCAGCAGAACCCAAACATCAATGTGCAGTTGGTATTCACGGGTTCGTATACGACGCAGCAGCAAAAGTTGACCGCTGCCATCGCCGCCAAGAAGCCGCCGACGATGGCGCAAGTGGAAGACACTTGGGAGACGCAGTACTACGACAACGACTTGCTCGATCCGGTTCAAGATCTCATTCCCCAGTCCACAATCGACGATTTGATGCCGATTTGGAAGCAGGATAACTCGTATGACGGGAAGTTAGTGTCCGTACCTTTTAACAAATCGGATTACATTCTCATGTACAACACGGATGACTTTAAGAAAGCTGGAATCTCCGCACCACCAAAGACGTGGAACGAGCTCGAGCAGGACGCAATCAAGCTGACGCAAAAGGCGGGAGTTCCGGGTCTTGGCATGCAGGCCGATTACTATACCTTTGAAATGCTGATGGAGCAGGCCGGCGGGGATGTGCTCACGAGTGACAACAAACAAGCTGCGTTCAATAGTCAAGCTGGCAAGGACGCGCTCAATCTGATGAACCAGATCGCCAACAAGGACAAGGCGGCGAAGGTGATCAGTGGCAATGCCTACCTCTCGGACGGCTTTAACACGAACGAGTACGCGATGGATTTAGACACAGTTGCGTCCTTGTCGTTTATCACCAACAAGAATATCCACTTTAAGACCGCACCGCTGCCACAAGGCGTCAAGGCAGCAGTTCCGACTGCGGGAACCAACCTCGTGGTATTCAACGGAGCGACGGATGCACAAAAGCAGGCCGCAGGAAAGTACATCAACTTTCTGATTTCGGACAAGAACACGATAGACTGGGCGGAAGCTACCGGTTACTTACCTGTACGCCAAAGTGCGTTGAAAGATCCGTCATGGACATCGTTCATTCAGCAGAATCCAAATGACGCGACAGGTCCTAATGAATTGAGCAACGCTTATTTCTCGCCTCGCATCGGCTCCTTGAGTTCCGCGATCACCGAAGAGACCACACAAGTTGGCAATTTCATGTCGGGTAAGCAGGATGCCGCGACGACGCTCGGGAATATGGCGAATGACGTAAACCAGGCTCTGGCGGGTCAGTAAGCGATGAATGCCATACCGTTGGGGCAGTCAGCTCTTCTGTTGGCTCCATGCGAGTTGTTCGTCTTCGACTTCGACGGCACCGTCTATTCAGAGACAGACCACTTCCTCACCTATGGTGAGGAAGTGGCACACTTTGTCGAGGACGCTAAACGCCCGGCGTTCCTCGCGGAACTTTTCGATGCGTTCCATAGACACCTATACCGCAGTTCTGCATACGGGATTTCCGACGCTGGCGATACGGATTACACGCGACGCGACGCCTCTGGCATCGACGACCTTTGGTCCGTGATCGGCGCACTCGCCACCCAATTTGGCGTTCACAGGGAAGACCTGCAAAAGGCTTTCGCGGCCACCCGTGAATGGATGGCCTCATCTGCATATCACATGAAGCCCATCCCGTTGTTGCGTGAATCCATCCTGTCGTTGCGAGCCGCAGGGAGCCGTGTGGTGATGGCCACGAACAGCCCACGGCTACACACTGAGGACATGCTCCTGAAATTGACGCTCCACGATGTCTTTGACGAAATCGTCTTCGATGCACACAAGCCTCAGGGCGCGACCGATCAGTTCGAGGGTTGGCTGGCGAAGTTTCAGGTCGACGCAGCACGGGCCGTGAGTATTGGCGACCACTTTCGAAACGAGATCGAACCGGCGCTTGCTCTTGGCATGCAGACGGTATACATCGACCGCCACAGTCGTCGGGAACCATCACCGGGCGTCACCGTTCACCTCGCGAGCCCGGACGAATTAGCACAGCTATTCCATACCATCGCCTCGCTCCATGAGTGTTGACGGGAACATATCGCGAAGTGACGAATCCTCCGTGATTGTCGACGGCGCTCGCTCGTAGACAGCTAACGAGAGCGGGCGTCGGGCGACGCCCATCCACCTCAATTCCCGACATCCACCAAAATAAAATCACGTTTGTTCCTAATAGCGAAACACCGCGCTTTCCTCCTCTAGCTCACTAGATTACGCTGGTTCACGACAGGGGTTATCGACGAGCACGCCGAGTCGATTGCAAGGATGATCGCCGGTTAGATCGGTGGCGCCGTCCACATTCGAAGCGTCGAGCGAAGTGTGGGAATCGTCAAACGGATCGAGTCTGGGGTGCACGTCAACGACGAACCACTTGTCGTCTTTGGCGGTGAAAAGGCCTCTGGTGTGGTGCGTTACGATGGGGATTGGGCCCTTGATGAGTTTACGACGTTCAAGCGGATTTCGATTCAGCACGAAAAGCGCGACTACCCGTTCTGACCGAAATTGCAAAGTTGGCGGTACTGACAGCATTTCATCTCAATGCTCGTTCGGTGCTGGGACGCACATTCCTTGCCTGTCTCACCGTCCGTTTACAGTAATCACAGTCTGATAATTTTGATATAATAATTGTTAACAATATTGTTTGAAAACGAGGCTTGAAGTAAACTGAACTCGAGACCAGAAAGTCCAGTTCTGGTCTCGTGAAGGAGTGTGTCAATTCTTATGAGTAGTGAGCTCATCTTTGATGTGGCACATCTTGGACACGTAGAGCTGTTAACGGCAAAGCTCGACGCGAGTGTCCAATTCTTCACGGACGTGTTGGGCATGGAAGTGGTGGACGAGAGCGGTCCGTCCACCTATCTCAGGTGCTGGGGGGACTATGAAGAATACTCTCTCAAGTTGACCGCTTCCCGGGACGCTGGAGTAGGACACACCGCACTTCGAGCCATGAGTCCAGATGCACTCGAACGCCGCGTGCAGGCCATCGAAAGGACTGGTGCAGGCCTAGGTTGGATAGACGGTGACTTGGGCCACGGGAAGGCGTATCAGTTCCGCGGTGCGGATGGACATCTGATGGAACTGTATTATGAAAGTAAGCGTTATCAAGCGCCTAAGGCGCTGCGGCCGACGTTGAAGAATCAACCACAGAAATTCACTGGCCGAGGTGCCGCGGTCAAACACCTTGACCACGTGAACTACTTTTCCTCCAACGTCGAAGCCGACGGGGCATTCGTAGAGAAGGCGCTCGGCCTGCGGTTGACTGAACAGATCGTTCTGGACAACGGTCGACGTCCTGGCATGTGGTATCGCGCGACGAATAAGTCTTATGACCTGGTATACACGCAGGACGCGACAGGGTCACGTGGGCGGCTCCACCACATCGCGTTCGCCGTGGATACGAATGAAAGCATTTGGCGCGCGGCCAACATCTTTGTCGACCACGACGTGTTCATCGAATTTGCACCGAGCAAGCACGCGATCAACCAAACCTACTTTGTCTATGTCTACGAACCCGGCGGTAATCGAATTGAAATCTGTTCGGGCGGATACCTCGTATTCGATCCGGAGTGGGAGCCGATTACCTGGACTGAGGCGGAACGAAAGCGCGGTCAGGCATGGGGCAATTCCACGGTTCCGAGCTTTCATACTTATGGGACGCCCGTAGTATGAGATAATAGACGATAGGTGGCGGATTATCCGTGCGACGAGTTTGACATGCGCCATAATCTTATCGTGAGTAGGAAGATTGTATCGATGACCCAAGAAGAGCTTCTCAGTGAAGAGGAATGTTACGTACGATTGCGCGATATGATTCGCCAGGGCGTGCTGATGCCTAACCAGCGACTTGTGGAGATGGATTTGGCCAGTTCTCTGCGCGCGGGTCGCGCTACGGTTCGAACGGCCTTGGCACGGCTTGAGCAGGAGGGCCTCGTAGAGCGGGAGCGATACCGCGGAGCGCGTGTCCGCTTGGTCTCGGAGGCGGAAGCGGTCGAAATCCTCGAAGTTCGCGCGGCGATTGAAGGTGTGGTGGCAAGACATGCCGCAATGCACGCAAGTGACGAGGATGCGGCAGAACTAGAGCGCATTCTTGCTGGAATGGAGCAGCACGTGGGCGACAACGATCTGCTCAAGTATTCGGAGGGGAATGCGAAGTTGCACCAGATGTTGATTCGCATGTCGCGACACACCACAGCTGCGCGGGTGCTCGATACGCTCAACTCGCAAAATGTGCGATTTCAATTTCGTACCATTTTGTCGCAAGGTCGCCCTGAGCGGTCGTTCGCGGAACACGCTGCCATTGTCGAGGCTGTCGTACAGCGCAATCCAGACGCGGCTGAACAAGCGATGAGATATCATCTGTCGAACGTTCTTCAAGCACTTCGTACGTTGGACGCGCCGATGTGAGCAACTGGCGGGATCGCATAGGCGTGCTTTGCCACAGATGGCATTGTTAACAAAATGGTTGGCGATTCAATTGCGTTTTCATGTGGAGGTGTTCGGTGTGAACGTTGGATTCATTGGCTTTGGCGAGGCGGCATTTGCCATCGCTTCTGGTTTGCGCGAAGCAGGGGTAGAACAGATGATAGCCTATGATGCGTTTCGGAACGAGCAGGTCGTTGCGCGCGCGGAACAGATAGGCGTCAATTTGCAGGATGACATTCAAAGCATTGGCGAACGGGCAACCATCATCTTTTCGCTCGTCACCCCATCCTCGGCGCGTCAGGTGGCCGAGGAGGTGGCCCCGTTCATCCAACAAGGTGCAGTCTATGCGGATTTAAACTCGTGTTCGCCGCAGGCAAAGCGAGGGATAGCAGAGGTATTCTCCGATACCGGTGCTTTATTCACGTGCGTCGCAGTGATGTCTGCGGTGCCCCCGCTCAGGCACAAAGTCCCGATGCTCGCCGATGGCCCCGGGGCATCCCACTTGAAAGGGCAGATGGAGGCATATGGAATGCAAATTGAGGCCGTCGACGGCCCCATCGGTTCCGCTGCCGCCATTAAGATGTGCCGAAGTGTGATCGTCAAAGGGATGGAAGCGCTCTTTTTGGAGGCCCTTCTCGCTGCAGATTCGGCTGGGGTCGTAGAGCAGGTGCTCGCTTCCGCAGACGCCTCGTTTGGCCATATGACCCTATCTGAACTCGCGAATTACTTGATCGTTCGCAATCTACAGCATGGGCAGCGCAGAGCGCACGAGTTGGTGGAGGCTGCGGACACCGTGGCGGAATTTGGATATGAACCGCTGGTCACGCGAGGTGCCGCACAACGTCTGGCATGGTCCGCATCCAGGCAGCCAACAGGCGGCTCCGAACAGCGGGTGACGTCTTTCCAAGAAGTGTTGGAGATCCTGAAACAGGGTCAATCATAAAAGCGTGCCCACCCGGCGGAACACAGCGGTTCTCTCTTTCCCGCGTGAAACCGCGGTGAGGAAATTTGATCTGTGTTCCGCATCCAGGAATATATCAATTCGCGGCCTGGAGCGTTTAAGACTATCGTAAGAGTGACAGCTGAACCGCGGTGCTGATGACATCGGTGGAGAGCGCGCGGGGCGTGATTGGCGGGCACTGAAGGACGATTTCATTCAATTATGATACCGCTTTCATAAAGGCGAGGCTGTTCTACAGGAGGCATGTCTTAGACGCAGAGAGGTGTTACGAATGGGTGACGAGCAGAGAAAATCGTTCTATAGATACGAGAACGGCGTTGTGCTCATGATGTTTTTTACATTTGGGTTCGTATTCATGGAGCGCCTCAGTGTCGTTTACTTATTTCCGTTCATCGCACCAGACCTGAAATTCAATAATGCGCAACTTGGTATGATTGTCTCCGTTCTGGCAATTTGTTGGTCCCTGTCCGGGTTTGTATTCGGTTCAGTGTCAGACCTCCTCGGCTCTCGCAAAAAAGTGTTATTGCCCATCACCCTCGCGTTCTCCGTGTTGTCGTTTTTGACAGGTCTTGCGCGCAACTTTGGCTCGATGTTGTTGCTTCGCGGATTGATGGGCGTGTCTGAGGGGCCTGTGCTGCCCATCGCGCAAGCCGCTGTGGTGGCCGAATCCAGTGAACATCGCCGTGGGTTTAACCTTGGTTTCGTACAGAGTTCGCTAGGCCTCATCGGATCGACTGTGACGCCTCTGGTGGTGACCGCTGCGGCCACACGTTATTCTTGGCACGTCGGCTTCTACTTCGTCGGGATTCCGGGGCTCGTCATGTTTTTTGTGCTCCTCAAGTGGATGAGAGACCCAGGGAAGCGGTTGGTTCAGTCGCAATTGCAAACACACGAACACAGACTGCGGCGAGAGGACTATCCTGTTGTATTCAAAAGTCGGAATGTTTGGATCGCGATGGTCATCTCCGCCTTCATGATGACGTGGCTGTTTGCATTCAGTACGTTTGCCCCCACGTACCTGACGGGACACGACAAGTTTTCTCCAGATGCCATGGGGCTGATCATGGCCGCAATGGGCCTTGGCACGTTCTTCTGGGGATTTATGGGGCCCTACATTTCGGACAAATGGGGCCGCAAGCCGACACTCATCCTGTTTTCCTTCATCGCGACGCTCGCGCCGATTTGTTTGGCACTGATCCACGCCTCCGTGGCGACGATGATGGTCATCGGGTTTTTGACGACTGCTGGCCAGGCTTGCTTCCCACTTTTTATGGTTGTCGTCCCGGGCGAATCACTGGCGCCCAAATATGTCGGTACAGCCGTCGGGCTGACGCAGCTTGTCGGCGAGTTTATCGGTGGAACTGCCGCTCCTTCGATTGGGGGGATTGCGGCGGACCACTTCGGTCTGGCCGCTCCCCTGTGGATAGCTGCTGGCGGTGCGCTTGTAAGCGGTTTTATCGCGTTTGCCCCGCGTGAGACATCACCTATCCGCACCCGTCGAACGGTCGTGACGGACGGTGGGTCCACGACGTCCGTCTAACGATCCGCTATATCACGATACGACAAAATGAGCTAGCCTATCGTTTTGTGCTTGCCACGAGCGACCGGTGGACCGTCTTACGTTCGCGATATGGAAAGGCATGGTAGGGTACTTCTCCTAGGCAGGCCTGCTGCTGCAGCCTGAGGGAAGTACCTTTTTCTCTGTTCACGGATCAGCCAACGCGTCGGACCTGATGATTCAGAAGATCTTGACAGAACATTCCCGTGGTTTTAAGCTCGGAATCAAACATGTGAAATGTTACATGTCAGTAAAGGTGGCTTATGAAAGGGGTTTCCCCAATGGCGAATGTGGTTGTTCAACAGCAAATGCTCAGGTCACTCGTTGCGGAGAAGCTTGAACAGGTCGGTGTCCCAGCGGGCGACGCTGCAACCGTGGCCGATGTGCTCGTGCACGCGGATCTGCGTGGTGTCCATTCCCATGGAGTACTGCGGACGGAACACTACGTCAGAAGGGTATGTGAGGGAGGACTGAATATCCACCCGGATATCGCATTTCAAAACACCGGCCCTGTTACCGGTGTGCTGGATGGGGATGACGGGTTTGGTCACGTCATCGCAAAGCAGGCGATGCGACATGCGATTGAGCTAGCGAAGAACAATGGCCTCGGAGCCGTTGGCGTGATCAACAGCAGCCATTGTGGAGCACTATCCTACTTCGTGAATCAGGCGGTCGAAGAGAACCTCATTGGCATGGCGATGACGCATACGGATACGAATGTCGTTCCATTTGGCGGCGCGAGACCATTCTTCGGTACCAATCCCCTCGCTTTTGGTTTTCCTGCAGGGCGCAATAAGCCGATCATCCTCGACATGGCGACCAGTGAGGTCGCGTTTGGAAAGGTGCTTGCGGCTCGAGATGAAGGCAAGCAAATACCCGCCACATGGGGCGTGGATCAAGTGGGGGATCCTTCGACCGATCCGTTTCAGCTCGTGTCCCTGCTTCCGTTTGGCGGTGCGAAGGGATATGGATTGGCACTTGTCGTAGAAGTGCTGTCTGGCCTCTTAACAGGGTCTGCCTTTGGGCCTCATATCGTTCCGATGTACGGAGATTACGACAAGATGCGCAAACTCGGGCACTTTTTCTGTGCCGTCAACCCTGCCTTCTTCACCAAGGAGGAATCTTTTTTACAGGCAATGGACCAGATGATTGAGGAAATTCACCAAGTTCCGCCGGCTAGGGGTGTTGACCGCGTCTTGGTACCGGGTGAGCCCGAACAGCAAAACGAAGAGCGCTATGGAGCACGCGGCGTACCGATTGCCGAATCCGTCTATCAGTATTTGATGAGTTAGGCACGGCAAGCCCGAGAACGACTTTCGTGGCGTGCAAGCAAGCAGTTGCGGCGCTCCCTCCATGAAGGCACTAACGAAATCGCTTGTGAGGTGACCAAAGATATGGCACAGCTGACCGAATCGGTCGGGGGCACAGACGAACTTGGTCTTGGATGGTGACTGCGGTCATCACAGTCGTCTCTGGGCTAGCTACATTTTTTACAAACGGAATTGGCAGTTTGAAGTTGTGGAGATTGGTGATGGGGTTTGGAACGGGGTCGATGGAACCCGTCAACGTGGCGTTAGTCAGTGAGTTCTGGCAGAGGGAAGATCGTGGATTCGCGGTGGGCGCTCATCAGACCGGGATGCCGTTTGGCCAATTTGTCGGTCCCGTCCTCATGGGAGCGATCTTAGCTGTCGGAAACTGGCGGACGACGTTCTTGTGGATACCGGCGATTGGCCTCGTGATTATGCTGCTGCAAAGTGTCGTGGGCACGAAACGGAATGAGCATCGGGTGTACAGTTGGATCGAGACACGTCAGCTCACGTTACCGGTAGACAAAGCTTACAGGCCGGATCGGAATCCTTTGCTACACTTTGCACAGGCACTTCGGGATCGCAACGTCGGATTGGGATTACTGACGAATTTTATGTACTTGTGGGCCGAGATGGGCGTCGCCACGTTCTTGACGCTTCATTTAACATCGAAAGTGGGGTTACCGTTATCAGAGGCTGCCGTCATTTCGGGTGCATCTGGCATTACGGGCTGGATGGGACAGATTGTATGGGGAGCCCTCAGTGACCGCCTTGGGCGAAAATTTTGTTTGAGCATTTTGACGGTTGGATTTTCGGCGTGCATCGTTTGCTGCATGTTTATTGGCAGCGCCACATCGGCTTGGATTATCCTGATCGTCTGGGGGATTTTTCGAAACTCCCCGTACGCCGTGTTGTATGCGATGATGGTTGACTCCTCACCGAGAGCGGCTGGGGCCAGCCTCGGCTTGTTGGTCGGTGTAGGGCTAGGGCTGTCGGGCGCGCTCGTTACACCGGTCGCTGGCTATTTTATTCAACATTTTGGTTGGAGCTGGGACTACCTCATGCTTGCGGGTGTGTGTTTACTGACCTTTGTCCCCATGTCCTTGATGCGAGAGACGGCTGGAGAAAAGGCCCAGGTGTGATGGTGTTTTCATCTTAGCTGAGGGAGATGAGCGCTGTGAAAGCAGAGTTGGATCTTGTGACAGAGGTACGGTCTGAACTAGGGGAAGGACCGAGCTGGGATGCCGCGAACAATCGGTTGTATTGGGTGGATATCACGGGGAAGCACGTACACGTTTATCACCCAGATGACACATCTGTGCGCTCGATTCCCACGGGTCAATACACTGGATGTGTCGTCCCACGCGAGCGCGGTGGGCTGGTGTGCGCACTGCACGAGGGGTTCTTTTCCCTTGATGCAGATAGCGGGCAGCTTTCACCCATTGCTTCCCCCGCAGATGACCACCACGATTTGGCGGTGAACCGATTCAATGATGGCAAGTGCGACGCACGCGGTAGATTTTGGGCCGGGACGACATCATTCGCTGAGGAACCGCAAAAAGGGCGGTTGTTTTGTCTGGACAGCACTCACCACATCCGTCTTGTTCGATCCGATGTAACCGTTTCAAACGGGATGGGATGGAGTCCGGACAATCGGGTGATGTATTACATTGACTCTCCTACCAAACGCGTTCTCGCGTTTGATTTTGACTTGGAGTCCGGTGCCATTGGGAACGAGCGAATCGCGGTCGATTTCACGAACGAAATGGGGAATCCGGATGGCATGGCCGTCGACATCGAGGGTATGCTTTGGATTGCACATTGGGACGGCTATCAAATTTCGCGGTGGAATCCAGTTACAGGTGAACGGATCGAAAGCATTCCGCTGCCTGTCGCCCGGGTGACGTCGTGTGTGTTCGCTGGAGAAGGGCTGAATGAACTGTACATCACATCGGCGCGGTACGGGTTGCAACCACAGCAATTGGATGAACAGCCTTTAGCCGGCAGGCTTTTTCACTTGCGTACCAATACGACAGGCCTGCCGACGTACGCGTATCGCGATTGAGATGCGACTGGTGATCCGAGCTTAGTGGTCAAACACCCGCCGAATCGACGGAGAACCGCGACAGCTTACATTCGGACTAGTGATGGAAGGATAGGTGGGGATTATGAAGCTTACGTTTCGCTGGTACGGCGATGAAGATCCCGTCAAGCTTGAGTACATTCGTCAGATCCCTGGGATGACAGGAATCGTTTCGGCGATTTATGACGTTCCGGTAGGGGAGATATGGCCGTTGGAGGCCATTTTGTCATTGAAGGAGAAGATTCATCGGGCTGGAATGGAATTATCCGTGATTGAGAGCGTCCCTGTCCACGAGGATATCAAGCTGGGTTTGCCCAGTCGGGATCAATATATCAGCAATTATCAACAGACGCTCAGAAACCTCGCCGAGGCAGGCGTTCACACCGTCTGTTACAACTTCATGCCCGTGTTTGACTGGACCAGGTCGGCTCTGAGCTTTCCGCTCGACGACCAGTCGACCACTCTGGTCTACGATCACGATGTGATCCGGAAGATGAACCCACTGAACGGGGATCTCAAGCTGCCGGGCTGGGATACGAGTTATCAGAATGAAGCGCTAGCAGAGCTTGTGAATCAGTATGGACAGATATCCGAAGAACAACTATGGCAGCATCTCGAGTACTTCATTCGAGCCATTATCCCAGTGGCAGAAGACGTCCAGGTAAAGATGGCGATTCACCCTGACGATCCACCGTGGTCCATCTTTGGGCTGCCTCGGATCATCACCAATCAAGATCATCTCGAGCGGTTCTTACGCCTGTATGACAGCCCTTACAACGGCCTCTGCTTTTGCACGGGATCGCTTGGAGCAAGCCCCCAGAATGACATTCCGGCAATGCTTCGCCACTTTGGGGGGGCGGGACGGGTGAACTTCGTGCACGCTCGCAATGTGAAGATCACAGGCGACAAATCGTTCCGCGAGGTTGCTCATCTGTCCGACGCAGGGTCGATCGATATGTACGAGGTGATGAGCGCACTGTACGAGTTTGGTTTCGATGGGCCGTTGCGACCCGACCACGGTCGAATGATTTGGGGGGAGACGGGGCGTCCTGGCTATGGACTGTACGATCGGGCCTTGGGCGCTGTTTATTTGAACGGGTTGTATGAGGGCATCGCGAAAAGCCATCGTGAGTCATCTGCAGATCACACGAAGGACACCGTGGTTGCGAAAGAAATCGGTTAGGAGAGATGAGTCGATGAATGCTGTTTCAAAGCCTTCAAATGCTACCGTTCTCACATTCGGTGACCCGTTGATTGTGTTGGTGCCGAGCGCCCGTGGCAAGCTTGAGTACGTCCGAGACTTCCGGGCGTACGCAGCGGGGGCTGAGCTGAATACAGCGATTGGCCTCGCGCGTCTAGACATCCCCGCCAGTTACGCAGCAGCCATCGGAGATGATCCATTTGGCAACCTCATCTACCGGGAATTGCGCGCGGAAGGCGTGGATTCACGCCATGTAGCGCAGGTCCCCGGTATGCAGTCGGGCATTTTCTTCAAACAGTGGTCTGGATTGGAACAGGATCCGTCTGTGTTCTACTACCGCTCACAATCCCCCATGGCCCTTGGCGCGTGGGGCACAGAGAGCCTTCGTGATGCCATCTCAGCGGGGACTTGGCAATGGGTACATACCACTGGCATCACGTTCATGGTCGGGCAAGAGACAGGCGAACGGTCATTGGAGCTTTTAAAGCTTTGCCACTCGCTGTCGGTGGTCACCTCGTTCGATGTCAATGTCCGACTGAAGTTAGCCGGGATCGACAAATGGCGAGCGATGTTGCGGCGTGTGTTGCCCTATGTTACTTGGTTTATGCTCGGTGACGACGAGGCGAAGCGCCTTTTTGAGACGAAATCTGTCGTCGCAATCGAGACCATCGCCCGAGAATGGGGCTTTCAAGGAAGCGGCGTCGTTCTAAAGCAGGGGGCCGATGGGTCATGCGCCAGTGTCGGTGGCGTTACGACGGTGGTGCCACCGCGTCCCGTCAAACAGATTGTCGATACGGTGGGCGCTGGGGATGGCTATAATGCTGGGTGGATTGCCGGAATGGTTCGAGGCTGGTCCTTAGCGAGATCGATGGAACTTGCATCTCTGGTCGGCGCGTACGCAATCACGGATGCCTCTGATTATGGCGGGTATCCGCGGTGGCAAGAAGTGGCCCGGGATCTAGAGGGCGGCGTAGACGTGTCCAGGTAACAATGGGTAGTTTACAGGTTCTCAGGAGTTCTGGCTTGTAGGACGATTAGCCCAGCGTTGCCGCCTGTGCGGCACCTTTAGCGGTCAGGCATTCCCTATGTGGTTTGTCCACGATGAGGGAATGCCTCGACGGGCTGTGTAAAAAGGGGGAGTGTGATTCATCGCTCTGTCTGAGCAGTAGGAGGGAACACTTGGCTCCACCGCTCAGTTGCTTCTTCTTGAATACTTCGAATGTGGTGATCGAGAGCCGTGAGCAACGCGGGTAAATCCTTGTGCAGCAGCGCTTGGTACATCCGCTTATGGTCATCGTGGCGCTTGATGCTGCTTTCGTACGAGTAATGATAGACCACGCGCGCGAGCGCCACAGGGGCATTTAAGGAGTCGTACAACTTCAGACAGCGACTGTTGTCCGCGTACTGTACAAGCAACCGGTGAAATGTAATATCGTATTCAGCGTATTGTTCAAACGGAAACGGCTTTTGTTCAACAAGGGAGTTCATCTGCACTAGCGCGTGATGCCAATTCTCTAAATCCTTGTCGGAAATCGCGGCCATCGCCTTCTTGGCCGCCCACGATTCAACCATCAAACGGACATCGAGCAGTTCCATGAAGTCTTCGAGCTTCAGCTGGGTTACGTAGGTACCCTTTCTCGGCAATATCTCAATCAGACCGTCGTGGACGAGTTGGGTGATCGCATCCTTTACTGGGGAACGGCTCACCTTAAAGTCGGAGGCGAGTGCGTTGATATCCAATTTGGTGCCGGGAACGAATTTCCCACCGATGATCTCCTTGCGCAGGACCTGGTACACTTGGTCGGTAAGAATTGACGTTTCAATTAAACGGTCCAATCAAGACGACGTCCTTTCATTGAACCCTCTCAGATATGTGACATTTCATATTTCACGCGAATTATAGATGACTGTGGTGTAATCGTCAACGTCCTCCCCTTTCTTGTCTGGGACCGCTGCGCCTGTTTGCTGCGCTCCCCGAATACATTTTGGAAGGGGGTTTTCTTTATTGTTTCGGAAGGCGTAATATTACACCGGTAATCATGCAAAAGGAGTTGGTTTTACCTTGGAAGGAATGTCTCGAACGCGAACGGTTTTATTGATTGCGTTTTTGGTGGTGGTGTGGGGAGTCAATTGGCCCCTGACAAAAATCGCCCTCGTATATACCCCTCCAATACTTTTCGCGGGGATTCGAACGGTCTTAGGTGGTCTTCTTCTACTCATTGTCGCCATTCCCAGATTCAAGCTGCTGCGTTTTCAACAAACATGGTACATCTATTTGATTTCTTGCCTATTTAACATCGTGCTGTACTACGGGTTGCAGACGGTGGGATTGCAGTACCTGCCCGCGGGCTTGTTCTCCGTTATCGTCTTCCTTCAGCCCGTGCTGCTCGGGATCCTGTCGTGGGCGTGGCTGGGAGAATCGATGTACGGCCTCAAAATCGTCGGGTTGATTCTCGGTTTCGCGGGGGTGGCCGTGATCAGCGCTGGGAGTTTGTCCGGACATTTATCGGTTGTTGGCGTCGTGCTCGCGCTCGCCAGTGCTGTGGCCTGGGCCCTCGGGACGGCATATGTGAAAAAGACGAGCGGGAGCGTGGATTCCATCTGGTTGGTCACCGTTCAGCTGATCATTGGGGGACTCATGATGACTGGGCTCGGAACTGGCATGGAGAGCTGGTCGAGGATCGTGTGGAATCTACCGTTCATTGCAACGCTCGTCTTTATTGCGGTATTCGTCATCGCCGCAGGTTGGTTAGTGTTCTTTACTCTGATTGGCTCTGGAGAGGCCAGCAAAGTTGCTTCTTACACGTTCCTCATTCCGCTCATTTCCATTCTAACTGGAACGGTGTTCTTGCACGAGCCGTTTACGTTCTACCTATTGGCTGGACTGGTCCTCATCGTGGTGAGTATCTATTTTGTCAATCGGCCGAGAAAGGCGCCTGTAGTGCCGGATTCGTGTGTTCAGTCGATGCAGTAAAAACCGAACGGAAAAAGGGGCAAAGCGACCGCAGTCGTTTGCCCCTTTTTGAATGGAGCCCCGTTACGAAACGGAACTTATCTTTTCAGTTTGCTCGGCGTAGTTGTCTGTGTTCGCGCGCTTGTGGTTCATGTACAGATAAAACGGAATCCCGGCGAGCAATAGGAGAAAGCCGTACATGACCGTCTGGGCACCAGCTCCGTAAATGGCCCACCCCGCATAAATAAACCCGAGCAACGGAACAAACGAGATTTGAATGAATTTCAGCACATTCACTTTCTTCTCGACTCGTTTCATCAGCATGATCTCCGACGCTGCAGTCATCGCGTAGACAGGCAGGTAGGAGAGCGTGGCAAGCAGTGTCACGAAGTTGAAAGCCGCATTAAAGCCTTTTGTGTAGTTCATAAACAGGAGAATATTGGCAAGTGCAGAGCCGATAATCAAGGCCATGTACGGCGTTTGAAACTTTGGATGAACCTTTGCGAAAGCACTTGGGAAAACACCATCTTGACCAGCGGCGAACGCGATCCGGGCGGTGGAGAGCAGCCAGCCGACCGTCGTACCGAGGATGCTGATGACGGCAGCGGCGGTGATCGCGGTCCCAATGCCGCTTCCGAGGAACTCACTGAGAATATCGGAAATCGGCGCAGAGCTCTTGGCCAAATGAGTTTGATCCATAGCCCCCATGGCAAAGAAGTTGATAGCCATGTACATCACCGTGGCGATCGAAATCCCAATAATGGTGCTGCGGCGAATATTTTTCTCCGGGTTACGAATTTCCCCAGCGGCGACTGTCGCACTCTCCAAACCGATAAATGCCCATAGTGTCGAAGAGGCGGCTACAGATATTGTATTTGCCCCCCGTCCGCTCGGGAACAACGGCGCGAGATGGCCTGCTTGAAAGTGAGTCGCAGCAACCACAATAAACACGACAAACAGGAGAATTTCAAAGATGGTAATCGCCGTTTGGATCTTTCCGGCGAGCCTGACCCCCATGATGTTGATCGCCGTGAAGATCCACAAGATGGCACTCGTAAATACAAATCCGATCAAGTGGTTGTTTGCGATTGCCGGAATGAGATTCCCTGCGTAGCTTGCGATCGCGATGATCACCGCGACATTTCCAATCCATGAACCGTTCCAGTAGAGCCATGCGTTGAGAAATCCGGTGAAGTCGCCGAATGCCCGCCTCGAGAACTCATATGGTCCACCTGTTCGTGGGTACTTCGAACCGAGCTTCGCGAACGATAAAGCCAAGAAGATAGAGCCGAGACCCGTGAGTACCCAGGCTAAGATAATCGCTCCAGGGCCGGACTTTTGAGAGAGTGTCGCCGGGAGCATAAAGATCCCCGAACCCATCATATTTCCGGTAACCAATGCGGTAGCAATCAGCAATCCAATGCCTTTTTTCAATTGCTTTTGTTCGACCAACAGAATCTCCTCCAACTGTATAACTATGCGCCTTGCGATGTGTTGCACAAACCTCACGGGGTTGAGCAAGCATCGGGGATTATTAGATTACTAGATTTTTATTTGACTGAGTAAGTATGCAATCAATCATAAATCCCAGTCAATGTTACTTTATTCCGGCGACGTGATAAAGTATTTTCTTTTGGCGTCAGGTCGCGGTTGTCATCGAAGACGGCATTTGGGCGTCCAAGTCATTGACTTACTCCTGAAAACTTCACCTCGACGCGCAGCGGAAGGCAGCCTAGCTACTTCTGGTTATGAATTTTATTCCATAAATGGGGTACTTTATTGGCGATGACACGGTTGATGGGTGTGTGGTTATGAGTTTGTTTGGAAGGCTCAAGTATCGAAAGCCGTACGTACCTGTCCACAAGCGACAGAGAATTGAACAGGCGCAAAATCGAACGCCCTCTGCCAGACTACATGACAGTGAGTTCGTAGGGAACCTACACCATGATTTAGGTATCTTTGAGGACATCCTAGGCGGCAATGCGGACTTGTTAATTCGCCGCTTCCAAATTCAGATTCACAAGCGCAAGATCCACTGTGGTTTGGTTTACATGGATGGGTCTTCTTCGAAGGAGGAGCTCAACCAAATCCTGCGTGCTTTGATGCTCGATATCGACATCAGTACGCACACCAAAAACTCGCTTGAAGAAATTGTGGTCGATCAATGCCTGCCGTATGTCGACGTCGACATGAAGTACTCGGTGATGGAAGCGGCAAACTGGCTTTTGTCTGGAAATTCGCTGCTGTTTTTGGATGGTGTCGTCAAATGTATTGGGCTCAGTACGCAAGCGTTTAAAGAGCGGTCCGTTACCCAGCCTGAGACGGAACAGGTGATCCAAGGGTCGCGGGAAGGGTTTATAGAGTCCATCGGCACAAATATCTCACTCATGCGAAAACGGATGAGGACCAGCAATATGCACGTGGAATTGACACAAATCGGGGAGCAGACTGCCACAAATGTCGTGTACTGCTATGTCGAAGGCATTGCCAATGAAGACCTTGTACGGGAAGTAAGAGGTCGGCTTGAGCGAGTGGAAACCGATGCGTTGTACGGTGCGGGGTATCTTGAACAATTTATCGAGGACAACCACTACTCACCTTTCCCTCAAATCCAGAACACAGAGCGACCCGATAAGGCTGTCGCCGCGATGTTGGAAGGGCGCGTCGTGATTCTAGTCGACGGTACGCCATTTGCCCTCATCGTGCCGGCTGTGTTTTCGCAGTTCTACCAAACGACAGAGGATTACGATACGCGGTTCTTAATGGCCAGTATGATCCGAGGCATTCGCTTGGTGGCGCTGATCTTTTCGCTCATCTTCCCTTCGCTCTACGTGTCTCTGATTTCGTTCAATCCGGAGATGATCCCGACGAAATTCGCCGTTGCCGTGGCAGGAGGGCGCGCGGGGGTACCCTTTCCGGCCATCGCGGAGATATTCGGGCTCGAACTGATCATGGAGATCCTGCGCGAGGCTACGATCCGCCTGCCGCAACAGATTGGCGGAGCGTTGTCCATCGTCGGCGTCCTCGTCATTGGGCAGGCGGCCGTTCAGGCTGGTTTTGTGAGTCCTATCACCGTGGTGATCGTCGCGCTGACGACGATCGGTTCATTTGCGACGCCAGCTTACAACGCCGCCATTGCACTGCGCATGCTTCGTTTCCCCTTGATGATCTTAGCGGGCATGTTTGGGTTGTACGGCGTCATGGTGGGACTGATTTTAATTGCAAACCATCTGAACTCCTTAGAATCGTTTGGCGTACCGTACTTGAGCCCTGTTGTCCCAGGGGATAGGTATGGACTGCGAGATACCATCGTTCGGATGCCGGTTTGGTCCATGAAAAGGCGGCCAAAGCAATTGCGGACGAATAACCCGCAGCGCGTACGCACAGGTGAAGATACCAAAGGACCAAAGGGGAGACCACTGTCTGAGACGACAGGCGTTCGTCGAAGTCGTGGGGGCAGTGCTCGGGAGACTCAGAAAGATTGAGGGGTCGTATGGAGAAACCAAAGTCAGTCACCGCGACTCAATTGACGATGAGCATCGGGACATCGATTATTGGTGTCGGCATTCTCGCGTTTCCCAGAATCACGGTGGAATATGTGCGTACGGGAGCACCCATGGCCGCCATTTGTGCCATGTTGCTAATGATGTGCGGTGGAATTGTCGTCGCGTATCTGGGCAATCAGTACCGCGAAAGGACAATTTTTGAATATGCCGATGAACTGGTTGGTCAGTGGATTGGCAGACTGCTCTTGGTGTGTATCGGTGCCTATTTTTTGGAACTCGCAGCCCTTGCGTCGAGGGAATTTGGCGAAGTCGTTGTAACGTCTGTCTTGCAACGGACGCCCATCGAGGTGACGGTGTTTGTGATGGTGCTCATGGCGACGGTGGCGTGCCGAAGCGACATCATCGTCTTCGCGAGGATTCTTACATTCTACATGCCATTTGTCTACTTTCCCGCACTCGTCATTGTCGTGTTGAGCTTAAAAAGTGCGCAATCCGCTAATCTGATGCCGTTATTAGGTATGTTCTATGGCCAGCAGGTAAAGAGCGTGTTCATGTCCATCATGGTCGTTGCGGCGCTCTTTACAAATTACATCATCGTCGGGCTGATCATCCCTTTTATGTATCAGCCGACAAGGGCGATGCGCGGGACGATTGTGGGTATTGGTATAGCGGGTAGCCTGTATATCATTCTGATGTTCTCTACGCTTTCGGTGTTCGGCATCGAGGAGATGGACAACCTGTTGTGGCCGACCATGGAACTGGCGAAGACAGCCGCCCTCCCCACGTTTTACATCGAGCGGTTAGACCCGATCTTTATAGCGGTCTGGGTGACAGCGGTGTTTAGCGCGATATTTGCAGCTTACTATGTCGCGATTCAAGCGCTGAGCCACGTGTTTCGACTGAAGAACCATCGCGGCCTCAGTATTCTTGCCCTTCCCATCATTATGTTGTTGGCGAAGTTACCGCCGAACATCGTGTCGCTGTATCACGTCATCAAGCAAGTGGGTGTCAGCGGTCTTTGTTTGACACTTGGGTACCCTCTGTTACTTCTGATTGCCCACGTGATCAAAACGGCGAGGGTGAAATCATCGATATGAACATCAAAAAATGGTTTGCAATTGCGGTGTTCGCGCTGTCCTTTCCGGTGCTCACAGGATGCTGGGATCGATTGGAAATTGAGGATCGGGGTACGATTTTAGGCCTTGCTATCGACCCGATCGAAGGCGAGATGGGGGAAGGGATTACAGGTCCTTACGCGAAAAGTGACCTTAAGGGATACCGTCTGACCGCGCAGGTGGCCATCCCTGGGCGCATTCCCTTGGGACCAGGGGAAGGCAGTACCGGCGGTGGTGTACAGCGACCGGTCTGGGTCGTCAGCACCACGGGAAAGACGATTGATGACGCGGTGAACAACTTACAACAGGAGCTGGCAGACAAGCTCTTTTTGGGGCATCTTCGCGTCATCATTGTCAATCAGAAGCTGGCTCGATCCACCGGCGTCGACGATATCCAAGATTTCTTTCGACGAAACGCCGAAATCAGAAGGTTGGCGTGGATGGTCATCTCGGTTGGAGATGCCAGCAACGCCATGGCGGTCGCCCCGAAACTGGAGCGCGTTCCCACCTTGTATCTTGTCGGCACGATGGACCATTCTGTCGCCTTAGGCAAGTTGCCAAACGTGTATTTGGGAAACTTCTGGGCGACGTTTTCCTCGAAGGGACGAGAGCCGGTACTCCCAATGATCGAAGTATCGGGGGATAAGGTGGAATCGGAAGGTCTGGCCGTGTTCAGCGGGGGGCGCATGGTGGGCATCTTGAATCCACTGGAAACGGCGGCGTATATGGAGATCGAAAATCAACGGCGCGCTGGGTACGGGGTTGCAGTACCGATACCGGGCGACCCGAAGCACAGTGTCATCGTCAAGGGGAGCAACCGCAACGCGAAGATTAAGATGCACATGGAGAACGGGCGCCCGGCATTCGATGTGTATTGCATGATTGAGGCGAATATCGAGGAGAAAACGGGGCACAAACACGTAGACGACATCATCGATTCGATCGGCGTGGAGACCCAGGATGTATTGGTCAAGGGGCAGCAAGAACTCATAGCCAAGATGCAAAACTTGCACGCGGATGTGTTCGGCTTTGGGGAGTACGTCCGGGGGCGAGCGCCCGATTACTGGGTGAACCAGGTCGGTGGATCGCGTGTAAAATGGGACGAAATGTTTGCAACCACGCCCGTTCATGTCCATGTCCGGGTATACATGCGCCGGTCCGGTATGTCCACGCACTAACTGAACCAAAAGAGGATTTGATACAGGGCGAGTATGGCCGTTCCGCCGATGGCAAAGAACACGGCGGTCCGTCGTATGAGCAGAGCTTCACGTCTGAATTGTGCCTGCTCTCGCAACGGCCTGTAATCGACGATGTACGCGAGAACTCCTGCAAATATAAACATGAGCACATTCATACGAGCGTGGCCCAGAATGAGTAGTTGAAATGCGAGATCCAACACCAATACCGCCCCTTTTACGATGTAATGGCAACTACTAGTACTGTCCCCACAACGTCCTCGGATTATGAACCGACAGGCCAGCGACTGGTTGGACCGCCTTCGTGAGTGGAGCGATAGACTTCGAGGAATTTTTGCGCCGCGAGGCTGACGTAGCGGTTTTCTGGATAGGCAAACACCAGCGTCCGCGTGAGCGACTTTGTGACAGACACGTAAGTTGGCGCGTGCGGGCCACCACGATGTGCCACCATCTCCGGTACAAAGGTCACGCCGAGCCCGTTAGCCACCAACGATTGTGCGGTTTCAATGCTGCTCGTCTCATAGGCGATGTTCGGCTGAAACCCGTTCTCAGCACAGATCTGAAGCACAGTGCTGCGGAATCCATAGCCTTCTTTCAGCAAGACAAAGGGCATGTCAGCCAACTCGGTGAGGTGGAGTGTAGGCAGCGATGCGCCACTTGCGGACGACATCACGCGCCGCAACTTGTCCGACATCCATTCTTCTTGTGCTTGCGGCAAGGCCAAAAGCAAGGGTTCGGTCAACATGGGCTTGTAGCTCAAATGAGGGTTGCGAAGTGGGAGGGATAGGATGGAGAGGTCGACGGATCCGCCTTCCGTGAGTTCCTCGAGTCCGGCAGTCGAGCCTTCTACCAAGTGTACATGCACGTTCGGGAACCGCTTCTGAAACGCCCGCAGCAGTGGAGGCAACACGTGTCCACCGGTGATCGCTGTCGTGCCGATGGTCAGTTCGCGACCCATTCCTTCCGTGCGCTCTCGCATCTCTCGCTCCAAGTCGTCATGGAGCTGAATGAGCTGTTCAGCTCGCTCGAGAAAGCGCGCACCATCGGGCGTCGGCGTGACTCGACCGCGTCCTCTGACGAACAACTGCGTACCTATCTCGTGCTCCAATTTTGCGATTTGTTGACTGAGCGATGGTTGGGCGATGCGAAGGATGTCTGCAGCCCTCGTAAAGCTGCCCGTCTTCGCGAGCGTGGCGACGTATTTCAACAATCGGATCTCCATAGATATCCTCCATAGGTAGAGACTATCGTCAATATAGATTTTATATCTTCGACATACACTTGAATACCTCGTATGATAGCGCTTAAATAGCAGGTCACAACGAGGAGGCGAAGCAGTTGACGCAGAGTAGAGGGACAGGGCAGACGGTGGCATCGAACGAGTCCGTGCAAGCGCAGTTTACGAGTCGGGCGGATTGTTACAAGACGTCTCAGGTTCATGCCAGTGGGGAGGATTTAGCCTGGATTGTGTCGGAGGCCGCTTTGCACGGGCACGAGCGCGTGCTCGACGTCGGGGCAGGAGCAGGTCATACTGCGTTCGCCATGGCTGAAGGCGCGTGGACGGTGACGGGCATCGATCTCACTGCGAAAATGGTGGAAAACGCGACACAGTTGGCGGCGCTTCGCAAGCTTCAAAATGTGCAATTCGTCGTCGGAGACGCCGTGCATATGCCATTTCCGGATCACGTGTTCGACGTCGTGACGTGTCGTTTTGCGGCGCACCACTTCGTGGACGCTGATGCATCGGTTCGCGAGATGTCCCGCGTCTTGAAGCCTGGCGGGCTGCTGTTGATGGTCGACCACATCGCGCCTGAAGATGCGGCTTTGGACACATATGTCAATCGCATTGATTGGCTGCGCGATCCGTCGCACGTCCGCGAGTGGACAGCCAAGGAGTGGCACGAACGTTTTCGTACAGCGGGAATTTCGTCGCAGGTCGCCCGTGAGTGGGATCTTCACCTGGAGGTGTCGTGGTGGCTTGAACAGGCCGCGACAGACGCACAGCGACGCATGGAAGTCGACCGCATGTTTCGCGAAGCAGACGAACAGACGCGGCGCACCTTCTCGATCGAGTTTGGCGAGGCAGACGAGCCCAAGTCGTTTGCGCTCAAGTGTGCACTATTTAAGGGGCGACGGGCGTAGCCTGCCAACAGGTCAGGCCGGTGAGGCAGAGACATTTGCCTCACTGGCCTGTTTTTTTGTGAAAATGGCGGGGCTCGTCTGGCGCGAGCTGGGATACTTTCCTGCAGTTGTCTCGACGCCTTTAATATTCAAATTGCAGGCAAGCTGATACATTTTCTGCATGAGCGGAGTCTTTATTGCTAGACAACGCGACGAAGCACTGGGCCCAGTCATTCATTGTGCCTTGTCGATAGCGAATTTTCCTAGAGAAGGAGCAGGGAGGTAACCAGGTTGTCAGAAGGGTTGCCAGAACGTTTTCAAGCCCTCTTTCGCGAGTACTACCCGACCGTCCTGCGAAGACTGATGCACCTCGTCGGGGATCGTACGACTGCGGAAGACCTGGCACAGGAGGTATTCCTTCGCCTGTATCGGCGGCCACCGGACGATTTGCAGGCGGTTGGTGCTTGGTTACATCGTGTCGCTACGCGGGTTGCGTACGATTACACGCGCAAGAAGTCACAGCAAAGGCGGATCCAACAGCGGGAATTCGAGATTGGAACGGCCTTCGCGAGCGAGCCGTCGAGCGAATGGCTGGTTTTGAGGAACGCGGAGCGAGAAGCTGTGGTGCGGGCATTGCAGCAGTTGGTGGAGCGCGATCGACAAGTGCTCTTGTTGCGCTACTCCGGTTACAGCTACGCCGAGATCGCTGAAATTGTCGGAATCAACCCGAATATCGTCGGGACGGTTTTGAACCGTGCTTTGAGTAGATTCAAGCGAGCATTTCAAGGGGAGGAAGGACCCACAGATGAAGGACGACTACGAGCCGAAGGATACTATACCGTTTGAGTTAGGGCGCCATTTCGCCCACCTTGGCGACACCAGTGGCGTGGTGATCACCGACGAGGAACTAGAGACGGCCTTGCGACGCCTGCAAGACGCCGTTGCCAATCAAGTGGTCCCGGACGTGTGGGGGCGGCTGGCCGCTGAAGGTGATGCTGCCATGGAAGTTGAGCCATCTGCGCTGTACGTGTCGCCTACACCTGAGTCGACGCAAGGCGTGATCGACTCGAATCGCCCTGTTGCGGACCACCCTAAAGGCAAACGTGGCCTTGGTCGATCCCGGCGTTGGGGGCGGGTCGCATCTGGCGTCGCGGCAGCAGCAGTCCTCTTCGGCCTATTTGCAACGCCCGTTGGTGGCAAAGTCATGGCTGGTGCGATGAAGACCCTGTACTTTCAGAACCTGATGGGTGTCAATGAGGATGACCTCACGCAGATTGAGAGCGCGCTGACGAATGTTAGCGAGAATGGCACGGCCAAGCACATCGACCTGCACAAGTACGGCAGCGTGCAGATGTCCGGCGGTGAGTACGTGCAGCCAAACCCTACCTTGGCGCAGGCAAAAAAGCTCGCGGGAATCCCGATCAAGATGTTGCCGGGATTTGATGCGAAGAAGGATAATGTCGACTATGTCGCAGCTCGCGATGTCACCTTCCATTTCAACGTCGACGCCATTAACGACTTGCTCCACCGCCTAGGCGGAAAGACGGAATTTCCGGCTTCGGTCAAGGGGCAGCCGATCGTGCTCCACGTTCCGGCTCAAATCACGGAACAGGTGGCCGAGGGTGGCAACTACATGAACCTGTCGGCATTGCAAATGCCGACAGTGCAGGTCCCAAGCGGTGTGGATCTCAATCAGGTGCGACAGGCTCTCATTGACCTCCCGTTCCTGCCTACTGACCTTCAGCAGTCGCTATCCGAAATGCAGAACTGGAAGGATACGCTGTACGTGCCGGTTGACGGCAAGGTGACCAATCTCACGCTCAACGGCTATCCTGCAGTGCTTCAGTACGAGGGCACGGGGGTTCAGCCGACGATTATCTGGCTGGAGCACGGGATTTTGTATCGCTTGCAGGGATCTCCACAGATGTTCCCAACCGCACAGTCCATTGTCGAGCAGGCGAAGGAGTTGACAGAATGACGACGGTGGTCGAGACGCGTGGACTGAGCAAGGTCTTTTCCAGCGGTCGTGGGGTGAAGGATGTCCACCTGCAGGTTGAACGAGGCGAACTGTTCGGTTTTCTCGGCCCTAACGGCGCAGGCAAGAGCACGTTCGTCAAGATGTTGGTCGGTCTGTTGCGACCTACCTCTGGGGAGGCCCGCGTCTTGGGTCTCCCCCTTGGGGATCTAAGAGCGCGCAGGCGAATTGGCTACTTGCCGGAGTTGTTTCGCTACCAAGATTGGTTATCAGCCGACGAGGTGCTTCGCTTTCATGGCCGCTTGTGCAAGATGGACGCGTTGACTTTGGCAAAGCGGGCGCGCGAGGTAGTTGCTGCCGTGGGGCTCGAGGGGCGTACCCACGAGCGCGTGCGGGGCTACTCCAAGGGCATGCAACAACGCCTGGGGCTGGCTTGCGCGTTGTTGCCGCAACCGGAAGTGCTGTTTCTCGACGAGCCAGCATCGGCGCTCGATCCCGGCGGACGCCACGACGTGCGCGAACTCCTCCAGCGCTTGCGTGACGAGGGGATGACGATCTTTTTGAACACGCACTTGCTCGAGGATGTCGAGGAGATCTGCTCAAAGGTTGCACTGCTGAGCGATGGAACGATTCGCGCACACGGATCTGTCGAAGACATCCTGCGCCCAGAGTCGATTTGGGAGTTTACGATTGGCGGCTGGAGTCCATCGTACCTGGCGCAGCTTCGGGAGACATCGGCGCCGCTACACGTGGGTATCGAAGTTACTGAATCAAGCGATAGCAAGGGCTATGCGGTGCTAGAAGCCAGGCTCGAACACGCTGAACAGGCCGCTTGGCTGAACGCACAACTACACGACTTGGGTCTGTCCGTGTACACGGTTTATCCGCTCAAGAACCGGCTTGAATCCTGGTTCTTGGCATTGACCGAACCAGACGGGAGGGAATCCCAATGATGACGATCGCATGGATGACCTGGACGGAGATCCTGCGTAAACGCGTGCTTCTCGTGACGGTTCTCATGACGCTGTTATTTCTCGGCGTATATACATTCGCTATGCACTCGCTCGCCGGCCTAACCAGTAGCAATACTGGCGATGACCTTCTGAGCAACTATTTACACGCTGCGCTTGGCCTTGCTATGGGGTTGTACGTATCCAATTTTACCGTCGCTTATCTGGCGATCTTCTCCAGCGCGGGAACGATTTCGTCGGAGATCGAAAGTGGACTGCTCCTGGCGATTTTGCCAAGGCCCGTCTCACGGTGGCGCGTCTATCTTGGGAAATGGATCGGATACGCGGTCTGGGGAGTTCTCTATGGCGCCGTGATGTTTTGGGCCGTCGTCGTAATTGTGCACGCCTATACCGCAGTTCCACTCGAGGCCGCGTCTCTGTGGAAGTCGTTTTGCGTGTTTGAGTTGATTCCGATTTCGCTCGTTTCGTTGTCGATACTGGGATCCGTCTATTTGCCCGCACTTGGCAATGGCGTTGCGATGACCTTGTTGTTTGGGATTGGCATGATAGGTGGATTTATTCAACGAATCACGTCGGTGCCACAAGCGGCAATGGAGAAAATCGGCCTGGTCACGAGCCTGCTGATTCCCACGAATGCTGCGTACTATCGGATGATCTCAGAATTGATGGGTGGCAGCAATTCGCCTGTCGGTGGACAGGAACTGAGCCCATTCGCAGGTGGCCCGACGCCGAGCAACGCGTTTCTGGGTTATACCATCGCCTATATCTGTGTCGTGGTGGGGGTGGGCCTCTGGCGGTTTACCAGGAAGGATGTGTAAAACGGTATCGCGTACCTGCGAACACGGAGGGATCTATCGAGCATGAACATCGAATGCGTCGGTTATTCCCTCTCGCTCCAGTGTGAGAAGCCTCGCTTTCATGTCCAATCCGCCGCGATAGCCGGTCAAGGCGCCGGACTTTCCGATGACCCTGTGGCAGGGTACGGCGATGAGTAGTGGGTTTGCCCCAATCGCGGCCGCAATCGCTCGAACCGATTTTGGCTTTTGCATGTCGAGGGCTACGTCGGTGTAAGAACGGGATTGACCGTATGGGATTTTCTGCAGGGTCGCCCAGACCGACATCTGAAATGGCGTTCCATAGAGCGAGAGCGGGAATGTGAACGACGTACGGCGCCCTCGAAAGTACTCATCGAATTGACCTACATAGTCATGCATGCTTACTTCGTCACGAATGAGATGGTGATTTGGGACGTGTTTCTCGATCCAGTCGTTTAGGTCCTCCAGACGGCCGCCGGGTGATCCGACATAGCAAAGCCCCTGTGCAGTCGCTGCAGCGAGGATATGCCCAGGCTCACAGGTAAAGCTGGTCCAGAAAACCGTCTGTTTGTGGCTCGTGAAGTTCATCACGACACCTCCAATGTCCATTGGGTTGCCTTCGCTTGGCGGCCACCCTCGAACGCAGTATAGCTCGAATGGGGAGCGAAGGTAAGGTGTTGCGAATGACAGCGCATGAATAGAAACGTGGAAAAGGGCGACTCGTCATTCGAGTCGCCCTTTTCGTCAGGTTATGTCAGCCGACGCATGGATGCCTTGACCGTGGTGGAATTGCAGGTTGACGTGTACGCGTGCAGCCGCCACTTGTTCGCGACTTGCTACAAAGTCCTTGACGGCCTCCACCAGTTGCTGTTCGCTCAGGGATGGGAGGGAGGTTCCGTTGACCCAAATATCCGCGCCGAATCCGTCTTGTTCATGGTAGAGTAGGTCAACCGTCACATCTTGCGGAGCACAGCCCCGAACATGCGCGACGTATTCACAACAGGCATCGTACACCGCTTGTTCGTCGAGCTGTGCCGGTGTCCTTTCATACGTCGTGGTTTGCGTGGTCTCAACAGTCTCATACTCGTTGTCGTACATTGGTTCATCACCTGGATCGTAATACGGCTCGTAGTAGGCGGTACGGCGACGACGTCCACTTCTCACGATGGCTCGAAAGATCGCCCATAGCAGCAGTGCGATGAGCAACAAGCCGAGAATGTCCACGGCGAGCCCAACCCAGGACCAGGCCGGTGAATATCCAGGTCCTCCCCAGCCACCACCGCTTAAAGGCCCACCGCCGTAGTAAGGCCCTGCAAATCCCCAACCAAATGGGTGGAACATGCTACCTAGAAAGAAACCGGTCATAAACGACCCGAAATGTCCAGGGTAAAACCCATAGCCGTTATTTCCATAGCCATATGATCCCCCAAACGTGGTGCGGGTGACGCGGTTGGTCGTGGTGGTGGTTTTCGTCGTCGTGGTGCTCGGCTTGTAGCTAGAGCCACCAGAGTACGTCTTCGTCCCCGAATGGTAGGTGCTCGACGATGATTTGCTCGAGGTCGTGGCACCTGACTTATAGCTCGACGAACCGCTTGTCGACGAAGATGGCGTAGACGAGCTAGTTGGCAACTTCGAACTCGATCCTCCATAGGATCCGCCGTAGCTATGGCTTGAGTAGCTTGAGCTTGAATGGTAACTGTGCCCGCCACTGTACCCCTTTGCAAATGCTACGGTTGGCGACGCCAGCAACAAAGCGGTCGTCACGATGACTGTAACCAGTCGTTTCACCAATACCCACTCTCCTAGTGCAATCTCTACTCCTGAAATCACGGCTGACGGGGAGCATCGTCCGTGCACCGAACTCCAAATGCCAAATGCATACGTCAGCTTTCAATCGTATAAGTTCTTGTGAACCTATCTTGTGAACCAACTATAAGACCTTGTGAATGAGTTGTCAATAGAAAATGAAGAATTGACTGGTTTAATGATGGTTCTTATAATAAGTTCATATGAACTAATATTCGGGAGGTACTGTCATGGCACAGTTTACGCGTGTGCAAATGGCCCAACTGTTGTTCTTCTTAAGGGAAAGGGACATCGCGAAAGCACTGCTGGTCGTGAAGGATGTGCTATCCTCCATGCGTTCATCTGGTCAATCGGACAGTTCTTCGCGAGAGGCAACAGACTTTCTCGGCGGGGGCGTGGGGAGAGCCATACGCGATGGGCAGATCGTCGGCCATCCCGTTCCACCGATTCTCGAAAAACTGATGAATCTGAGTCAGGGATCCAAAGCGGATATTGGATTTTCGATCAGCGACATCGTAGCGCTCGGAAATCAAATGGAGTTTACCGACTTTTCAGTAACTACTGTGCAGAATTGGGTGAAAAGAGATGTGAAGGAGCTCATCGCGACTCCCCAATCGGGTAAAAAATACTCGGTTGAGCAGGTGGCCACTATTTTTATCATCGAGGATTTCAAATCATCGCTGGACTTTGATGCGATTCGACGAGTCATGGGCCTCATCTTTAATGACCCGACCTCGGACGAAGACGACATCATTCATCCAGTTGATTTCCTGGCCGCGTATTCCTCCATTTTTGAAGAGCTTCGAATGAAAGGTACACCGATAGATGAAGTAGCACAGCGAGCGCATGAGCTCGTAAGCCGTATGGACCATCTGACTGAGGAAGAGCAGAGCACAGTTGAACGTGCCCTCGTGATTGCCGTTTTAACCCTTCAGGCGTCAAACTTTCAGTTAGCGGCAAAGACGCTGGCGTCGACCACCATCCTCAGCAAGCGATTGATCTGACGCTAGACGGGGGCGGGATCGCACGGTCGACATGGGGAAGGCGGACAGAAGGGCGCCGCTTCTGTCCGCCTTTTGAGTTGGCGAACACAAAGTCGCCATATTGGAGAGCTACGAGTTCACCGCTCGCTATTCGAGGTTGGCATGTCTTTGAAACATCGCGCTGGACGTCACCCCGCGCAGTTCCATCAGCGATAGGACCAACGCATCGCAGTACAACAACAGGCTTTGTTCAAACAGCGAACCCATCGGTTGAATCGTCATTGAATGGTCGTTGCTGCCCTGCTTCGGTTGCGCGTGCAACTGGATGACTACTTCTGCGATTTGACCGATGGTCGATGCAGGCGTGGTTGTGACTAGCGCGATGGCTCCGCCGAGTCTTTTGGCCTTTTCGGCCATGCTGACGAGGCTTTGCGTCTCTCCGGAACCGGATCCGATGAAGAGCAGATCCCCCGACTCAAACCGCGGCGTCACCGGTTGGCCAACGACATATGCAGACAAGTTCAGATGCATCAATCGCATCGCAAAACCTGTCATCATCAATCCGGAGCGCCCCGCACCAGCCACGAAGATGTTATTTGCCTGAAGGATGTGCTGAATCAAGGATGCACTTTGTGGTTCGGAGAGTGCACCCATGACCTGCGTCAATTCCCCGATGATTTGGCTGGCATATTCCTTCGTCTGCGTCATCGATATTACCCTTGTCGAATCAAGTTTCTCATCTCGCGAGCAACTGACCGCTTGTCTGATTCCCCTGTGATGCCGCCGCCCACAATCACGATGTCAGGCCCCGCGTCGACCACTTCTGCCAAGGTGTTCAGTTTGATCCCGCCGGCGACTGCAGTTTTCGCATTTTTGACGACACGTTTAATCGACCGAAGGTCCTCAAACGAGTTCTGGCCGACAGCTTGCAGGTCATAGCCAGTGTGAACACAGATGTAATCTACACCTAGTCCGTCGACTTCACGAGCGCGCGCTTCGAGATCCTTGACCCCAATCATATCGACGAGCACCTTGCGGTTGCGTTTTCTTGCCTCATCCACAGCTCCACGAATCGTCTCGTCTTCCGATACGCCCAAGACGGTGACGATGTCGGCGCCTGCTTCAGAAGCTTTCATGACCTCGTAACCACCGGCGTCCATCACTTTGAGATCCGCTAAGACCTCGAGATTTGGGAAGGCGTCCTTCATCGCCTTCACCGCATGCAGGCCCTCGTTGATGACGATGGGTGTGCCAATTTCAACGATGTCGATATATTCCTCGACCTCTTTGACAAGTGCAATTCCTTCCGGAATATCGACGAGGTCGAGAGCCAATTGTAGCTTCATACGATCACTCCTGCATTGAGAATTCGCCGAGTTGGCCCTTGGTTCCGATCGGAACACGGACAATGTTCTCGACAGGGAGTGATGTTATACTTAATACATCCGAAAAGGAAGTACATACTTTTTTGTGATATAGTACCCAAAAGGAAACTATGATAGGAGTAATCCAAGTGAAACTGCAGGAGTTTAACTGTGAGAAGGAACTGACGCTCTCGGTGATCGGGGGCAAGTGGAAGATGATTATATTGTGGTACATCGGGCTAGACAGCCCTCAGCGCTTCAGCAAATTGAGGAGATTGCTTCCGAATGTAACGCCCAAAATGTTGACGATGCAGTTGAGGGAGTTGGAGGAAGATGGGATTATTCATCGCAAGGTTTATCAGCAGGTGCCGCCCAAGGTGGAATACACCCTCACAGAACATGGCAAGCGTTTGATCCCCATTTTGGAACTCATGTACGAGTGGGGGAAAACGTACGCCAAGGACATGAATATTGACATATCTGGTACGCCGTCGGCCCAGTAGGCGTTGAAAAAGGCCACTCGGCGGCGTACGAGTGGCCTTTTTCTGAGTATTCCACCTTGCACAGCACATATTAGCAGTGAACTGTGTAGATATCGTTTGCATATTGTAAAGAAACGGATAAAATCCACGCGAGTAGGCCGAATCTCCTTTACGGAGTTCGCCTGCCAACTAGCTTGTACGAGAATACCAGCCTCATGACGATGTCAGCGGCGACCAACCCGCACGTAATCCCTACCGCACTAAAAATCACGTTGATGAATCCGAACATGGCGGTCGAGTAGTGGTGCGTGAGCAGGGCGCGGAAAGCTTCATACGACGAAATGCCGGGTACCACAGGGACAAGGCCGGGAATGTAAAAGACGATCAACGGCATTTTGTGAAGCCGCGAGGCGACATGAGCAGCCAGCGCCAGCAACAGGGAGCAGACGAAACTCGAGAGGAAGATGCCCGCGTGATGCAGGCTCAACCCCCAGAATCCAAGCCATCCGATCGTTCCAACAATACCTCCGGTCAGCAATGATTTTCGTGGAACGTTACTGATCACAGCGAACGTGATCGAGGACAAAAAGCTAAGCACGATGTTCAGGCATATTTGATAAACCATGCGCGTCTCCTAAAGAATGAAGATGTAATAAACGGTCGCAATTCCCGTGCCGAGCGCACCTGCGATAAAAATGGCCTCAAGTCCTCGAATCAGCCCAGAAAGGTAATGCTTTGCCATAATATCTCGGATGGCGGTGGTAATCGCGATACCCGGAACGAGTGGAGCCACGGCCCCCATCATGACGGAGTCGAGGTTCCCGCTCGAGACTGTCGTCAGGCAGTATGCCAACGTCCCACCGATAAATGCGGCGACGTATTCTGCGAAGAACGAGGCCTTGATCACGCGCCAGGCGACTAGGTGAATGAGATAGCAAAGAAGGCCCGCGGCCATCCCAGCAGGCAAGTCGACAAAGCGGCCTCCAAAAATCAGCACCACACTGCCACTGAGGACAGTGGCACAGATGATTCGCAGCCATAGTGGATACGAGCTGTCCTCACCGGAGATGGTCAGAAGCGACTCATACACTTCGCGCAGCGTCATGTCGCCGCCTGCAAACGACCTGGAGATCTGATTGACCGCCGTGATTCTTTCCAAATTGTGTCCTCGCGAGTCAATTCTCACGAAGTTTGTGCCTTTGCTGTGGTCTAACTGAACGAAGATGCCGTTTACGGTCACGTACGTGTACGTCGTCGTGTCCTGTTCGACATGCAGGGCGTGGCGGATGATCCGCTCCATTGTATCTTCCACCCTACTGGTTTCCGCGCCACTCTCCAGCATGATCTTGCCGGCGAGCAAGCTCACTTCCAGAATGATTTCTTTGTCTGTCACTGTTCTAGCCCACTCCTAGGCTGTATTCGCCTCTATCTATTGGCAGTCTGTCGACAAACCCATTTTAGCAGAGGAATGAGCGGCGACTACAGGGACTCGCCTCTTCGCTAGTGTACGTCGATGAGCAACATCACAGTCCCGGATGTCATCAGGAGCGCTGACAGCAGCTTGCGCCAACCCTGTGTCTCGTTTAGAAACAACACGCCGACGACGGTTGCCGCCACGCTCGAGAGGGTGGAAATCGCCTCGATCACGGCAGGGTGCACCCATTTGAGCATCGCGAACAGCGTCAGGTACGCCACTGCGTTCGTCGTAGCGGCTACCACACTCAGTGCTGGCTTGAGGAAGAACAGCGTAGCGAGGTTTTGCATTTTGCAAAACAGGATGGCAGGGACGATCATCCACAGTCCGATCGAGGTAAATAGGCTCGCTGCGTAAGCCATTGGGGGCTGCGACGCGTTGGCCACGTCAATGATGCGGGCTACAGCCAGCAGCGCGTCACTGCCAATCATCAAGAGGACCGCACGGTTCCATTGGCGGATGGTGAGTAGCCATGCACCTACGCAAAAGAGTGTCAGTCCAGCGTAGGACCAGGCGCCGCCGAATGGATGGATCAGCCACAACATCACAACAGTCGCGTTTGTCCAGGGGTTCACTGCACTGACGGGGCCCTCACTCAAAGACACGGTGTACATGCCAAAGGCGAACGCGTAGATAATGCCTGTCCAGATGGTGCTGCCGACCCAAATCGATTGCCCCTGCCACAGTGCCAGTACCCATAGGACAATGGCGGCTCCGCCGAATCCAATGCCCATCGTCGCCAATGCGCCTTGTCTAGCACGCCCAAGCCCGTGCAAGGCGAGGCGCTCAGCGGTGAGCGACGCAATCCGAAATATGCCTAGTAATCCGACAATGACCGTGGTCTCCATTACCACACCTCCGGCTCTAGCAGTCTATGAGTTCGCTTTGGCAAAAAGACGACCTTTCTACCTCAAGGGCCCTTGTGAGATATGCCTGAATAGAAAGATAGCCATGCGGCATGATACGCGTATCGAGATCGAGTAAAAGGAGAATTGTGTTGTTCACACTGTTGACGATCACTGGGCTTGTCAGCCTGTTTCCTCTGCCATGCAGCAACGCGGCACTAGCGGCCGCAAACCCCAACCGGGCAACTGTCGCTTTAACTCATCGTACGGACATCATCCCCAGTTCGCCGCCAGTGTCCATGCCGTACATGCCCCCCAATCCGAGTCGTCCGCCGGGGCGAGATGAGGCATTGGGGTTGGGCTTGAGGTATGTGCTGGCGGAGCGCACCACCAACTACTTTCATGCTAGCCCCACCCAAGCCAAGAACATCGAGTTGGTGGCGAAGCGCCTCAACGGATTGATTTTGGAGCCAGGCCAGACCTTTTCTTACAATCATGAGCTTGGTCCATACACCGCAGGCAACGGTTATGGGTGGGGGCGGGCGTTCCTTGGGGATCGCATTGTGCCTTCGATGGGCGGGGGCGTGTGCCAAGGCGCGAGCACGCTTTACTCTGCTTTGTTGCGAACTGGGCTACCGATTGTGGAACGGCATCAACACGGATTAACTGTCCCTTATCTTCCGGCAGGGGAGGATGCGACCGTCTCGGAACCGACGTTGGACTTTCGGTTTCAAAACAACCTCCCGACGCCGGTGATGATTGGAGCTTCAGCAGATTCACAAGAGCGGTTCCTCACTGTCGCATTGTGGGGGGCAAAGCCTCTTCGCCCGTTAATGGTGCACCACCGAGTGATCTCCACATCGGCGTACTCGACTTTGCACAAGCGGACAGATAAGTTGCCCAAGGGTCAGCACCACGTGATGTTTCCGGGGCAAAACGGCGTTCAGGTCGAAACGTGGGTCGATAATCCTGCCGACCAAGTGCATTCGAAGAGGAGCTTTGGTGTGGATACGTATTTGGCGAGCCCGCGGGTGATTGAGGACGGACAAGGCTGATGGACGTGTTTACGCCTGCCGCGGAGTCAGGCAGCGAATCTCTGTATGGGCTGCGCCAAACCAAATCGCGTATGGAGCAGCCTATTTGGAGTCAAATTGGTTTTATAGATTTCCTCGCTATACTTCCTATTAGGAATACGAAAATTTGTTGGCAATCCTCAAACAGATATGTTTGAGTATCGAGTATACGTTTGATGTGGCAGGTTCTAGGGGGACGTCGTGATGCGGATTTTGATTGTCGAGGACGACGCTGGTCTACGCGAAGTCATGTCGAGAGTTTTGTCGGAAGAGTCTTATCAGGTCGATGAAGCGGCTGACGGTGAGGAGGGCTTGTACTTTGCGCAAACAGGTGTATACGATGCACTGGTTATCGACATCATGCTGCCAGAACTGGACGGAATTAGTCTGATCCGACAGATTCGCGAGAAAATGATGGACGTCCCGGCCATCTTCGTGACTGCCAAAGACAGTGTGGACGCTAGAGTTGAGGGGTTAAACGCGGGTGCAGATGACTATCTGGTCAAGCCGTTTGCCTTGGAAGAGTTGCTCGCGCGCGTTCGGGCGCTATTTCGCAGAAACCGCGGCATCGATACTGAGATGACCCTCAGGTATGGCCCGCTCGTCCTCGCGAATCACGAGGCCATTGTCGAGGGTCAACACGTGAATCTCAGCGCGAGGGAGTATGCGTTGCTCGAGTATTTGGTGTTGCACAAGGGACAAATTTTGACGCGTGAACAGATCTTCAATCGGGTGTGGGGAATTGACACAGAGGCGGTTGGGTCTGTGGTCGATTTGTACGTCCACTATCTGCGCAAGAAGTTGAGCGCATTTGGCTTGGACCGGCATATTCGCACGATTCGCAGCGTCGGCTATACGCTAAGAGAGGAATAGTTGGGGTGTTTCGAAAGACAAGACTGCGGCTTGTACTCTTAAATTCCATCGTGTTTTTCTGTCTATTGCTGTTCTTTGGAATCGTACTGTACTTCTTTACAGCGCATCAGTTGTGCCATCAAGAGGATGAGACGCTGTTGCAGACGGCGCAGCAAATTCAAGCGGGGGACGTCGACGCCATCTCTGAACACCCACACGATGGGCATTCGCCCGATCGGGATCACAATGGCCCCGACGGACCCGATGAGCACCGCGAGCTCCAACAGTCACACATCATTTACGTTCTGCGGGATGCATCCGGAAAACTACTGGGGCAAGTGCCGGAAAGGTTGACCAGCAAAGAGCTAGCACAACTCCCTGCAAAATTGCCTGTGGAGTGTACCAGCACCATCAGCTTAGGTCAAAGCTCGTTTCGGCAGTACACGCTTGACGTGCCTTCCGGACTCGTCACCCAAGGCAAGGCGAGTGTGCGGGAAGTTCAGATTCTGTACGATCGCGCAGAAGACGAGGCATTTCTTCACAGTCTGTTGACCGTGATCGCGATCACGACAGCCATTTGCGCGGGCCTCGCAATGGCGGCCGGTCTGTATCTCGCGAATCGGGCACTGATCCCGATTCAAAATTCGTGGAACAAGCAGCAGCAGTTCGTCGCCGATGCATCGCATGAATTACGCACGCCACTTACGGTGTTGCAGATGCATTTGGAGCGGTTGTTCCGGCATCCTTCACATACGGTCGAACAAGAGGGCGAGAGCATTCTGCGGCTCGTCAAGGAGACGACCCGAATGCGACGCCTCGTCACCGATTTGTTGACGCTCGCGAGGGGTGACTCCAATCAAGTGCAGTTGCTGATGAGGCCAGTGCGGATGGACTTGCTCATCGGGACTGTCGTTGAACAGTTCCGCGATGTTGCGGAGCAAAAGGACATCCATCTGGCCGCGGCACAAGTGACGCCAGTCACGATCCGCGCAGACGAAGAGCGACTACAGCAACTGTTGACGATTCTGCTCGACAACGCCCTGAAGTTCACAGACCATGGAGGTCGCGTCGAAGTGAACTTTGCGGTCGCGGCAAACGCCGTTCAACTCACCGTTTCGGACAACGGTATCGGGGTGTCGGAGGAGGACTTGCCAAAGGTATTCGATCGATTCTTTCAAGCGAATAAGGCGAGATCGAGCGGCGGAACGGGATTGGGGCTGGCCATTGCCAAGTGGATCGTCGATGAACATCACGGTAAAATTTGGGCGGAAAGTCGGCTGCATGAGGGAATGACCGTCCACGTGGTTTTGCCGTTCAAAGCCACCGATTCGGCATCGGGATGACCCTTCACGCGCCGAGCTTGTCACGTAGCGTTCGCGCGTCTGAGAGCGACGCTGTCTGTGCAGATTGCACCAGCCAAATCTTTGCCAGCAATCGAATAGAGTATAGTGGTTGTGGTAATGGATAGCGGATTTCACACAAATCTGTGGGACGCTAAGTCGCATCCTCGGAGGGCATAGATGTACAAAATTGTATTTTTCGATATCGATGGAACGCTTTTGAACACGCGCCGGGAACTTCCTGAAAGCGTCGTCGAATCGGTTGAGAAGCTGCGACAAAATGGCATTCTTACGGCGATCGCTACGGGAAGGACGCCGTTCAATATCGAGGACGTCATTCGTACGCTACGGATCGATACGTATGTCGTCTACAATGGGGGACTGCTCGTCTACCAAGGGGAGATCATGGAGCAGACGGAGATCGACCAGGGGACGCTCTCATCCATCGTCCGCCGGATCCAAGCACATCACCACTCGCTCATCGTGAACGAAGTCGACGAGTTTAGCGTGTATACAGATGACCTCGAATACGTCTTGGGATCGCTTGGAAAGCATTGGAACCGAGAAGGCATGAAGAGGTTTGACGGCATTCATGGGCCGGTGTCGCAAATCGAGTTGTACTGCCCGTTTGAGGAGATTCACGAATACATAGACGCATACCCAAATTTGACGTTTCATCCATGGTCGACTGGTGCCAGCATCTTTAACGTGATCCCCAAGGGCGTATCAAAAGCCGGGGGAATTGAGACCATAATCCAGAGGCTCGGCATCGACCGGTCGGAAGTGGTGGCCTTCGGCGACGGACCGAACGATCTAGAAATGATTTCGTTCGCAGGGATGGGTGTCGCGATGGGAAACGCAGTGGATGAGTTAAAGGCGGTTGCGAAGCTTACGACGAGGGATGCGGATGACGACGGGATACAATACGCATTGCAACAATTGGGGCTCATCGACTGAGGAAGCGACAGGCCGAATGGATGCATTTTCACGTCATCCTCGAATCCACTGGACACCCACGGAGACCTCTGCTGGCGGCACCAGCAGGGGTCTCGTTTTGCCCTTGCGAAAGTAATCGGTTACAGGGAAATTGATAAAAAGCGCCGACTGAATTCGCTTGCTGCGCGGGCACTATTAAGTCTTGTCGCCGAAATGCGCGTCAGGGTTAAATTTCTCTGTGTTGATGACGGTATGGATCAACCTTAAAGTAGCTAACGAAAGGTTTATCTTCTAGGAGGGACACGAAGTGGCTATGGTACAGGATTCACCGGCTACCGGCTCCGGGGGGAAAGCCCGCGCGGGTATGCAACGGTTTGGTGGTTTCCTCGCCGGCATGGTGATGCCTAACATTCCGGCATTTATCGCATGGGGACTCATTACGGCTTTCTTTATTCCAACAGGTTGGACGCCCAATGCTCATCTGGGACAACTCGTCACACCATTTGTGAACTTTTTAATCCCTGTTCTGATTGGTCTTACGGGTGGTAGGTTGGTCCACGGTGACCGCGGTGCGGTCGTCGGTGCGCTGGCGACAGCGGGTGTCGCGGTCGGCTCCACTGAGCCGATGTTCATCGGTGCGATGATCATGGGGCCGCTTGGCGGCTATCTGATCAAACAGTTCGACAGGTTGATCAAGGACCGCATTCCGTCTGGCTTTGAGATGTTGGTCAACACGTTTTCCGCAGGCATCATCGGCGGGGGGCTTTCACTGCTCGGCCTAGTCGTCGTCAACCCTGTGATGACGGTGGTGTCGAACGCGCTCGGCGCTGCGGCCACCTGGATCACGGCAATTCACTTGCTGCCGCTGATCGCGATTTTCATTGAGCCAGGTAAAGTGCTGTTTTTGAACAATGCCATCAACCACGGCATTCTCGATCCGTTGGGCCTTCAACAGGCAAAACAAGCCGGGAAGTCAATTTTCTTCCTATTGGAAACAGACCCGGGACCGGGCCTTGGCGTCTTGGTTGCGTATTGGCTGTTCGGCAAAGGAACGGTTAAACAATCCGCACCTGGCGCCGTGATCATTGAGTTCTTCGGGGGTATTCACGAGATTTACTTCCCGTACATCTTGATGAAACCGATTTTGATTTTGGCCGTGATCGGTGGCGGCATGGCTGCGGATACAACCTTCATGCTGTTGCACGCAGGATTGGTTGCCACGGCGTCGCCAGGCAGCATTATCGCTGAGATGATGATGGCGCCACGCGGCGGCTACCTTCCGATTTTGGCTGGTATCTTCGTGGGTGCAGCTGTTTCGTTCCTGATTTCGTCCTTGTTCTTGAGTCGTTCCAAGGACGATATCAGCGGAGACACGCTTGCTGAAGCGAAGAGTATGGTCAAAGACATGAAGGCACAAAGTAAGGGCCAAGCGACAACGCCTTCTGTAGCAGGTGGAACACCTACCGCAACAGACGTACTCACAGATATCCCGAGCCGCGTCATTTTCGCCTGTGAGGCCGGTATGGGATCGAGTGCGATGGGCGCATCTTTGCTGAAAAAACGCTTGAAGGATGCGGGCTACGACATTCCAGTTGAACATTTGCCAGTCAACCAACTGCCGTCTGACGCTCAAGTCGTCTTTACCCAAAGCAGTCTGTCCGAACGCGCAGGACAGGTTGCGACTGGCGCGAAAATCTACATTGTGGAAAACTTCTTAGACAAGAGCACCTACGAAAAATTTGTCAACGATTTGAATCGGCTTCGCTAAAGCTGGGGTGTCAATGACACAGAAGTTAACGTCAAGACAAAAGTATATGCTGCACCTCATTGTCGAAAGCGAAGGGGTCAGCACCGACGAATTGGTACGTCGACTCGAGGTGAGTCGGCGTACCATTCAGCGCGATCTGCAAGCGCTTGAAGGGTACTTGCGGAAGTTCAAAGTCGAGTTTTCCACCACGGATAAGGGCCTCGTCCTCAGCGGAAATAAAGGGCAGCTTTCCAGGGCGCTCGCGGAGCTGGGGAAGTTGCCTCGAACACTGGCATTGACGCCTAAGGACCGGGCGTTTTACGTCGCGGTGGAGCTTCTGTTGAACGAGGGCCCGTTGAAACTGAGCTACCTCGCCAAGAAACTCGGTGTGACGAGCGCAAGTATCAGCCATGATCTCGATCAGGTAGCAGATTGGCTGCGGTCGCGTGGGCTTCGCCTGACCAGGCGCCGTGGTTATGGCGTCGAGGTAAGTGGAAACGAAGCCATGCGGCTCGAGTCGATCGCAGAGCTGGTGTATGAGCAGCTTCCGATGCATCAGCTCATGGTCCTTTTTCGGCGCGAACAGGAGCGAGATACGAGTCTATTGCACACGTGGTTCATCGATTGGTTTGGTGTGAGGCGCCTCGAGGACGTGCGGATGGTGCTGTCCGAAGAGCTAGCGTCCTTGAACCCACCGCTGGACGAGGCTGCATTTTACGGGTTCATGCTACACGTGATGTTGACCTGTATGCGCATTGAACGCGATGCGCATCTGCCCGCAGAACCGGAAACGGCGGTGTCCACCGTCGATACCGAACTGTGTCGCCGCATTCTGCACAGGTTGGTCACAACTGCGACAGACATCGAGGGTGAAGTGCAGTACCTCGCTAAACATCTGCGGGGTGCCAAGGTCTTAATGACGGAGGACAGCCGGATTTTGCCGTTGAACATCACGGCGATGGATCTCGCGTATAAACTCGCACAGCATCTGTGTCGGGAATTACACCTTCCACTGACGGATGACAGAGATCTGTTGCTCGGTTTAGCGCAGCATCTCGAGCCCGCCATTTATCGGATGCGCACGGGACTGGTCATTCGCAACCCGCTCCTCGAGGAGATCCGCCGAAGGTACGGGCAGTTTTTTGGAGCGATGCGCAAGGCGAGTGAACAGGTGCTGGAGCCGCTTGGGCTCACTGTGCCAGACGCCGAGATTGGATATTTGACGATGCATCTAGGCGCCGCTATGGAACGCCGGAAGGCAGGCAGCACGTGGCGGGCGAAAATTGTTTGTCCGAACGGAATCAGTTCAGCCGAGTTGCTCGCGAGCCGAATGCACAACGAGTTTCCACAGGTTCGCATCGTCAGTGTGGAAGCGGTGCATTCGCTCAACGATACCGACTGCGATTTCATTGTGAGTACGGTGCCTGTCGCGACGAAACTTCGACCGACGATTACAGTGTCTCCGTTCTTGGATGCCGTCGACGTGGAAGGGGTACAAAACCTCCTTGAGACGTTGGAGGGCACGTTCGCCCCGGCGGCCCGGATCTACCACGAACCGGAGTTGGCTGACAGTGAACAGCCTTCTGCCTTTGCACGGGCGTTGAGCGAGCGCGTCGTCCATGCCACATTAGTGGTCGACAGCGTATCGTCGCTGATTCAAGACATTGCCGAGCGCGCTGTGGCGTCGGGAGACGCGACCGATCGGGAGCAGTTGACGAGCGCCATCGTGGAACGGGAACGCATGGGCAGCATTGTGCTTCCCGGGAAGCAGTTTGCCGTGCTGCATGCGCGCACCGATGCGATGACGCGCTGCCACGTGGCGGTCTACCATCTAGAACCGCCGATCACGATGCAAGGTGTGGGGCAAAGCGCAGAGCTAGTCGACGCAGTGTTAGCCTTGTTCGCACCTGTCGAGGAGCTTTCTTCGCGGATTCACGCGCTTGGACGACTGAGTGCAGCGCTTGTGATGGACGAACAGATGGTTGAAACGCTTCGTACCGGGTCGACGGAGGAAGTAAAAAGCATTATCTATCACGCAATGACTGATATACAGGAGTGAGAAAAAGATGAACACCCTTCAAGAATCGAACATTATCTTAAACGTCGCTAGCGAAGACAAAGACGCTGCCATTCAGCGGGTCGGCAACAAGCTGGTCGAAAACGGCTACGTCGAGGCGCGCTATGTCGAGGGGATGCTCGCTCGTGAGGCCTCGATGACCACCTACATTGGAAATGGCGTCGCCATTCCGCACAGCATGCCAGAATACGTACAACATATTCTTCACTCGGGGATCGTGATTGCACAGTATCCCGTTGGTGTAGATTTCGGGAACGGCAATGTGGCGCACCTAGTCGTCGGTATCGCAGGCAAAGGTGAGGAACACATGGAAGTCCTGTCGAAAATCGCGATCGTGTGTTCCGAGCAGGAGAATGTCGACAAACTCGTCAACGCCAAGACTGCCCGTGAGGTCATCGAAGTGGTCGAGCAAGGTGACGACCTATGAAAAAGGCTGTCCATTTCGGAGCAGGGAATATCGGTCGAGGTTTCATTGGCCTGCTACTGAACGGTGCCGGATACGAGGTCGTCTTCGCGGACGTCGTCCCTTCGCTGATCGAGCAGATCAATTTGGCGAGATCGTATCGGGTCATCACGCTCGATGCACAGGTTGAGACACAGACGGTGCGAAATGTCCGCGCCGTCCTCTTGGATTCAGAGGAGTGTCGAAAGGAAATTGTCGACGCGGACCTCGTCACCACCGCCGTTGGACTAGGGAACTTGGTGAACGTGGCGGCCATCGTCGTGGATGGACTGCGGCTGCGCAAGCAACAAAACAACGATCAAGTGCTCAACATCATGGCCTGCGAAAATGCCATTCGCGCGACGAGCACGCTCAAGGACGAAGTGCTGTCGCGGTGTGACGACGAGTTGCGCAATTGGATCTCGTCGCATGTGGGCTTCGCGGATGTCGCCGTGGACCGGATCGCGCCGAATCGTGCGGGACATGCTGTCGAGCCGCTGGACTCGGTAGTAGAGCGGTATTTTGAATGGGACATTGAGACGCCTTCTTTGAAAGGTGCACTCGACGTTCCTGGTGCTACCTTTGTCGAACAACTCGATCCCTATCTCGAACGGAAGCTCTTCATTCTCAACGGGGCACATGCGACTGCGGCGTACGCTGGATACCACAAGAAGTACGCGACAATTTTAGAAGCGATGAACGACCCGGAAATTGCAGAGACCGTCACCAGCGTTCAGCAAGAGGCTATTTCCGGCTTAGTCCATTGCTATCCGAGCTTGCAATTGGACGCATTGGAGCAGTATGCAGCCAGTGTGCGCGCGCGTTTTCTGAATCCGCATATTCAGGATGACGTCGCGCGAGTCGGGCGTGATCCACTGCGGAAGTTGTCTGCTCAGGATCGGTTGGTTCGCCCACTCCACCTCGCTCACCAGGCGGCGAAGGAGACGCCGGGCATCGTGCGGGCGCTAGCGCTTGGGTTTGCGTATGACAACCCTGAGGACGCCGCAGCAGTTCAGGTACAAAAACAGATTCAGGAGCTGGGAATCGAGCGCGCAGTGTCCAATGTCACAGGGATTTCAGATCCCGCTACGCTTCGACAGATCGTTGACGAATACCAGGCTTTATAGAATCATGCATCGTTGGAGGGATCAGTTATGGAAAAGGTAGTTACGCTGAAAAACGGATCGGGACTTCACGCGCGTCCTGCATCCCTATTTGTCGCAGAGGCTTCTAAGTTTGCAGCGGACGTGTTCATCGAGGTCAACGGTAAGCGGGTCAACGCCAAGAGCATTCTTGGCTTGCTCACACTTGGAGTACCGCAGGGTCAATCGATGACGATCATTACCGATGGTTCCGACGAGGAGCAGGCTCTCAACACACTCACGAAACTCGTGGAAGACGGCTTTGGGGAATAATTCTTTGGACCATCTGGAATCCCGTGATGCCTTTGCCCATACGGCAGTGCGAAGTGCGATTATTTCGCGCGTGGTCGGCTGAGGTATAGAGGTGTAGTGGATTTCCGCAGTGCGCAGGTCACGTGTCGTGACCTGCGTTTTTTATGGCCGATAAGCGGCCACGTCCAGGGACAACGCCACCCGGTTCGTTCTGAACGGGAGACTTCACGCGGAGGCTTTGTCGGGAGTTTAAAAAAACACAAATAAACAGTTGATCTCCATGCACAAAGCATGGTATATTAATCGACGTCGCTTCGGCGGCACTGCTGAACAAACAGGATATATACCGAGTCACTTGGACATCGGCTCACGCGTTTGAACCACAGCGTTCGAACGGGTTGAAGCAAAATGTTCCAGTAGACAGCGATGCTAGATTCGTGGTATAGTATCTGAGCTGCTTTGAGCGGCACTGTTCAAATGGTTCCTTGAAAACTAAACACACACGCCTAAAAGTTTCGGTCGAGACGACAGTCGTCGTCGAGATATATATGAAGTAACGCCAGTAACATTTTTTGAGAGTTTGATCCTGGCTCAGGACGAACGCTGGCGGCGTGCCTAATACATGCAAGTCGAGCGAACCCTTCGGGGTTAGCGGCGGACGGGTGAGTAACACGTGGGCAATCTGCCTGTCAGACTGGAATAACACTCGGAAACGGGTGCTAATGCCGGATGACACACGGGAAGGCATCTTCCTGTGTTGAAAGGTGCAACTGCACCGCTGATAGAGGAGCCCGCGGCGCATTAGCTAGTTGGTGAGGTAACGGCTCACCAAGGCGACGATGCGTAGCCGACCTGAGAGGGTGACCGGCCACACTGGGACTGAGACACGGCCCAGACTCCTACGGGAGGCAGCAGTAGGGAATCTTCCGCAATGGGCGCAAGCCTGACGGAGCAACGCCGCGTGAGCGAAGAAGGCCTTCGGGTTGTAAAGCTCTGTTGCTCGGGGAGAGCGACAAGGAGAGTGGAAAGCTCCTTGTGAGACGGTACCGAGTGAGGAAGCCCCGGCTAACTACGTGCCAGCAGCCGCGGTAATACGTAGGGGGCAAGCGTTGTCCGGAATCACTGGGCGTAAAGCGTGCGTAGGCGGTTGTGTAAGTCTGGAGTGAAAGTCCAAGGCTCAACCTTGGGATTGCTTTGGAAACTGCATAACTTGAGTGCTGGAGAGGCAAGGGGAATTCCACGTGTAGCGGTGAAATGCGTAGATATGTGGAGGAATACCAGTGGCGAAGGCGCCTTGCTGGACAGTGACTGACGCTGAGGCACGAAAGCGTGGGGAGCAAACAGGATTAGATACCCTGGTAGTCCACGCCGTAAACGATGAGTGCTAGGTGTTGGGGGGACACACCCCAGTGCCGAAGGAAACCCAATAAGCACTCCGCCTGGGGAGTACGGTCGCAAGACTGAAACTCAAAGGAATTGACGGGGGCCCGCACAAGCAGTGGAGCATGTGGTTTAATTCGAAGCAACGCGAAGAACCTTACCAGGGCTTGACATCCCTCTGACCGGGCTAGAGATAGTCCTTCCCTTCGGGGCAGAGGAGACAGGTGGTGCATGGTTGTCGTCAGCTCGTGTCGTGAGATGTTGGGTTAAGTCCCGCAACGAGCGCAACCCTTGACCTGTGTTACCAGCACGTAGTGGTGGGGACTCACAGGTGACTGCCGGCGTAAGTCGGAGGAAGGCGGGGATGACGTCAAATCATCATGCCCTTTATGTCCTGGGCTACACACGTGCTACAATGGGCGGTACAACGGGAAGCGAAGCCGCGAGGTGGAGCAAAACCTAAAAAGCCGTTCGTAGTTCGGATTGCAGGCTGCAACTCGCCTGCATGAAGCCGGAATTGCTAGTAATCGCGGATCAGCATGCCGCGGTGAATCCGTTCCCGGGCCTTGTACACACCGCCCGTCACACCACGAGAGTCGGCAACACCCGAAGTCGGTGAGGTAACCTTAGGGAGCCAGCCGCCGAAGGTGGGGTTGATGATTGGGGTGAAGTCGTAACAAGGTAGCCGTATCGGAAGGTGCGGCTGGATCACCTCCTTTCTACGGAGAAACAAGGCTTTTAGGACGTGGGTGTTTAGTTTTGAGGGAGCCAAAGCCCATGTGGCTAGGTAAACTCAAAGCGCGTTTCAAGATGCGAGGAGTACAAGGCGGGAGGACGATGACGAGTCGAGCGTACTTTGTGTACGTGAGCGAGTCAGAGGACGACCAACGAAGGAATCCGAAGCAGATTGGAAGGCGCGTGGTACCTTGGCAACTGAATATGGAACAACCTCTAAAGAAGTAAACCGGTAACCGTAAATGCGTAACAGGTTAACAATAGCCGGATTTATGGATGGAATAATCACCTCTGGTGGTTAGGAAGTCAAAACGGTGAAGTTAGAAAGAGCGCACGGAGGATGCCTAGGCGCCAAGAGCCGAAGAAGGACGGGGCGAACACCGAAATGCCACGGGGAGCTGTAAGCGAGCATTGAGCCGTGGATGTCCGAATGGGGAAACCTGCTAGTGTGAAGCGCTAGTACCGTACACTGAATACATAGGTGTGCGGAGGCAACCGAGGGAACTGAAACATCTAAGTACCTCGAGGAAAAGAAAGCGAACGCGATTCCGTAAGTAGTGGCGAGCGAAAGCGGAGAAGCCTAAACCGTATACGTGGTACAGACTGCAGTCGATGCGTATACGGGGTCGAGGGGCTGTTGGTGGCAACCTGCAGGGAGCCAGCAGGAAGCAATTCGTAGGAGAACGGCATGGGAAGGCCGGCCATAGACGGTGAGAGCCCGGTAACCGAAACGGATTGTGGAATGTGCAACAGACCCCAAGTACTGCGGGACACGAGAAATCCCGTGGGAATCTGGGAGGACCACCTCCTAAGGCTAAATACTCCTTGGCGACCGATAGCGGATAGTACCGTGAGGGAAAGGTGAAAAGAACCGCGGGAGCGGAGTGAAATAGAACCTGAAACCGTGTGCTTACAAGCAGTCGGAGCATCTTTAAGGTGTGACGGCGTGCCTTTTGTAGAATGAACCGGCGAGTGATGATGGCAAGCAAGGTGAAGGCGAAGGAGCCTGTGCCGAAGCGAAAGCGAGTCTGAATAGGGCGAATGAGTTTGTCGTCATCGACCCGAAACCGGGTGATCTACCCCTGGTCAGGGTGAAGTGCGGGTAACACCGCATGGAGGCCCGAACCCACTGGCGTTGAAAAGCCAGGGGATGAACTGGGGGTAGGGGAGAAATTCCAATCGAACCCGGAGATAGCTGGTTCTC